>JAJBVQ010000052.1 GCA_020859745.1 Rikenellaceae bacterium | reverse complement strand
CTCCTTTACCGTATTTTCAGCATTCATCATATCTGTCTGTTCGTTATTTCAGTTAGCTACTCGCTCTTTCGGATTCGGCCTTGCGCCGCCCCCCCGGCCGCTTCGCGGCCCGGCGCAAAGGCCGCCGCTGGCGCAGGAACCCAAACATTCGTTTCTTTGTTTCGGACAAAAGCTATTGGCTCTATTGGGTTCGGCCTGCGGTGCTTGCGGGCATACCGAAAAAGCTATAACTACCCTAAAGCGCTTACGCGCAAGGCCGGCGATCCCGAAAGGGATCGCGTTATTCGCTCTCTCAGGTTCGGGTCTCCCATGCCCACACGGGGCGCCCGGCCATTCTGACGAATGGCGCAATAGACCTCACCTACCCGCTTTAGCAAATTCGGGCCGCCCGGAGGCGCCGGGGACCGGCTCCCAGCTGGCGCGGAACCTTTTCTCGCTCGCCGGCGACCCGTCAGGGTCGTGCGGGCCGAAGCCTCCCCCTGCGGAGGCCCGCAATAAGGCGGTGTATATCTCGGTCGGCAGGCCAATAAAACGGCCATCGGCCGCGCAGGCTTAGACCCGAAAACATATCTCAGGGACGCCGGTGCCGCTGGGCACTCCAGCCGGGCTGTAAATACCCCATGTACTGCTTGGCGGCGGGACCGGCAATCCTGCGGATTGCACAAAAGGGTTCACCTACTCGTTCCTTCAAGTTCGGTCTGCGGTGTCTTCGAGCGCGCCGAAAGGAGTAGTAACCATCTTAAACTGCCTGCGCGCAGGGCCGGCGACTTTGGCGAGTTGCGCTACTCGTTTATCGTCTTACCGCGGCTTCGGGCGTAAGCCCGAAGGCACCACATGCCCGCAGCTACTGGAAAGACTTATTCAAGCCGGAGCCAGCAAAGGCCGCATCGAGCTTCGCGAGAGATGCAGGCCTGCGCCCGGGGTGGCTCCGGCCTGGCCGCTGACGCGCAGGCGTTGCTTGTCTTGCTGGCTGTAACTACCCTATTCGGGCCGCCCTGCCCCCCTCCGGGCGCCCGGCCATTCTGACGAATGGCGCAAAAGAGATCAGCTTTTCGCTCTCTCGAGTTCGGCCCTGCGCTCCCTCCCGAGCGGCTGAAAGCCGTCCGGCACAAAGGCTCCCATTGGCATGGGAACCAAGCTACTCGCTCAACGCCCAATTTCAGCGGAACGGCAAGCCGTTCCGCTGAAACCCGTACCCGCCCAAATGCGGCTCCGCGCTAAAGCGCTCCGCCGCCCAGAATACATCCAGCCGCCAGAAACCCCAATAAATCTCCTCCAACGCCCCCGCCCAACAAAAACTATTCCGGCGCCGTCGCCAGCACCAGTTTGTACTTGTTATCCCGCGCGATATTCATCACCTTCACCACCTCGTCCACCGGCACCGTCCGGTCGCAGTGCAGCGACACCGTCGGCTCCTCCACCCCCTCCAGGCGAGCGCGAAGCCGCCCCGCCAAATCCGCGAACGGCACCTGCTCCGTCTCCACGAAATACTGCAAATCGGCCGTGATCGACACCGTCGTGTACGGCTTCTCCTTGTTCGTATTGCTGCTTTTGGGCAGCAGCAGCTTCAGCGCGTTCGGGTTGATCAGCGTCGTGGAGATCATCAGGAACAGCAAGAGCAGGAAGATCAGGTCCGTCTGCGACGCCGAACTTCCCCCCATATCCACCTTCGAGCCCCTTTTGATAGCCATGATTTCCTACCGATTGATGTAATTACCCCCGAAACCCGGGTTCTCCTTCGCCGTGACGATGTCCATGAAAGCGATCGTGTTGGCCTCCATCTGGAACACCAGCTTTTCGATCCGCGCCACCAGGAAATTATAGCCGAAGTATGCCGGGATCCCCACAACCAAGCCTCCCACCGTCGTGATCATCGCCGTGTACATGCCGCTCGCCAGGATCGAGAGATCCACCGAGCCGCCCGCCGCCGCCATATCCATGAACGCCTGCACCATCCCCAGCACCGTCCCCAGGAAACCGATCATCGGCGCCCCCCCCGCCGTAGTCGCCAGAAACGGCAGGCCGCTCTCCAAGCGTGAAACCTCGAGGTTCGCCACATTCTCGATCGCCGCCTGAATATCCGCCTTCGGCCGCCCCAGGTTCATCAGCCCCTTTTCGATCATCCGCGCCACCGGGCTTCGCCGCGCGCGGCAGTACTGGATCGCCTGCTCCACCTTGCCCTCGTAGATCAGATCCCTGATCTTGGCCATGAAACCCGCGTCCGTTTTACCCAACGCCTGGCGGATCATCCAGAACCGCTCGAAAAAGATAAAGATCGTAATGGCCGAGAGGATCGCCAGGGGGATCATCAGCCAGCCCCCCGCCAGGATCAGCGAGCCGAGGCCTATGGTTTCGGGTTTGGCCGCCGCCTGCGCGGCCTGCAAAAGCATCATATTCTCAACAGAATTTTTAAGGAAAGCGTTATGTCGGCAAAGATAAACATTTTTGGCAATCCGTCCCGCCTTTCGCCTATTATCCCCCAACCCGCATGAACTCCGGAGTATAACTCAAAACATCTATTGAATAGCACATAACAGACTGCGTCTCGATTTTCAACCCCAAAACACTAACTTCATACTATTAGTCATACAGGATAAAGAACCATGCGCCCCATCTCCATCCTTCGAGGCAGCCTTTCAGCCGCCTGCCTGCTGGCCTTCGGCCCCCATGTACACGCATTCAGCCCATCGCCGGCGGATACCCTCCGCCACCCGGCAGTCAACACCACCCAGGACAAAATTTACGCCCTGAGCACCCTCTGGTCTGAAGCACGATACAACTTCGTCCACAACGACCGCCTTCCCTTCGACCCCGACAGCCTCTACCGAGCCACCCTGCCACAGGTGATCGCCAGTCGCGACGACAACGAATTCTACGACCAACTGACCCGCTTCATGGCCGCCTTCGGCGATGCTCACACCCAACTTCTCAGCCACGACAGCACCTATAACGACGCCCTCTACCACGACGACATTCCGGCTATGCTCACCGAGATAGACCGGAAGATCTATATCACCAGCCTGCGCAAAAACGCCGGTATCGACTCCGCCCTGTTCCGCGCCGAGATAGTCGGGATCGCCGGTCAGTCCGTCAGCGACTATTTCCGAGACCACCTATTTCCCCGCATCGCCAGCTCCACCGAGCAATGGAGCTGGTACTGCGCCTCCCGCAAAATCGAAAGCGGCCCCAGCGGAGACAGCCTGCGGGGACTCGCCCGCACCTGGGATGGCGACACCATCCCCTTCAGCATCCCTTATAACTGGCGGGCAGCCATGCCCGAAGGGGACGACTACTGGGACGTTCCCAGCCCCGCCCATCCTAAGATCGGCCTCGAATGGAAAGACCGGATCGCCGTGCTGCAAATCAACTCCTGCCAGGAAACGATACTCCCCCTGCTCGATTCGGTAATGACCACCACCTTCCGCGAAAAAGAAGCCAAAGGACTGATCATCGACATGCGGCACAACTCCGGCGGCAGCACCGACGTCGCCTGCCGCTTACAAATGTACATCGACCCGGCCGACAGTCTTCTGCTTTTCGGATCGCAGACCCGGATCAACGACGCTTACGGCCGCTCGCAGGGTAATTGGCAGGAGCAATACGCAGACTTCTACACCGGCCGCGCCTACCGCACCGAACCGGCTGAAAAATATGCCCGCGACACCGCCGTCCACGCCGTGCAGTGCCCCGTCGTCGTACTGATCGGTGTGCGCACCGCCTCCGCCGCCGAAGACTTTCTGGTCAACCTCAGCGAAGTACCCGGCCGCCCTCTTTTTATCGGTCAACCCACTTGCGGCTCCACCGGCGCCCCTCTGGTGATCGAGCTGCCGCACGGAGCCTGGGCGCGGATCTGTACCCTGCGCATCACTTTCCCCTACAGCGGGAAGCCTTTCGTCGGCGAAGGTATCAGACCCGACATCGAGGTACGGGAGACCCCCGAAGCCTTTTTCAGCCAACGCGACCTCACGATGGAGAAAGCCCTTGAAGTAATCCGGAAAATGTAACGGGATCAAACCCGGTTTTGATTTTTTTGAGACACAACGTCATCCACCGGACAGCCGATTCATCCGACTGCGCCTGAAACGACCGGGAGCGAACGACGCCTTATTATAGAAGACCGACGCCTGACAATTCTTTGTACGGATATTTCCCGTTTAGAAATAGAGATCCCGCTCCCCGCCCCGGATACGTTCCAGCCGCTCCCGCGTCAGCTCCGCCGAAGCCGCCGGAAGGTCCGCCAGCGCCTTTTCGATCGCCGCCCAACCCCGTTCCGCCACCTCTTCCGACGCATAGTCCGTCAGGTACTCCGCCAGCGTCAGGATCGCATTCGGGCCGCAGAAACGTTTGATAAAACCCGGTACCGAAAACTCCATGAAATGCTCCCCCGTGCGCCCCCGGCGGTAACACGCCGTGCAGAACGACGGCAGGTAGTCCCCCGCCACCAGCGCGCCGATAATCTCGTCCAGCGAGCGGTCGTCGTTGATCGCGAACTGCCGCGAGCCCAGCTCGTCTCCAGCCTCCGGAGACGAAGAGTAGCTCCCGATCTCCAGATGCGTTCCCCCGTCGATCTGCGACACCCCGTAACGGATCGCCGCATCGCGCACCGAAGCCGGTTCCCGCGCCGTCAGGATCAGTCCCGTGTACGGCACCGCCAGCCGCAGCACCGCGATCGCATAAACGAAGTCCTCATCGCAGACCGGCGAAGCCGCCGGCAGCGACGCCGACGACTCCTTGATCCGCGGGAACGAAATCGTATGCGGCCCCACCCCGTAACACCCCTCCAGGTGCTTCGTGTGCCGCACCAGCGCCATGATCTCGAACCGCCAGTCGTGCAGCCCCAGC
>JAJBVQ010000112.1 GCA_020859745.1 Rikenellaceae bacterium | reverse complement strand
TCCATCAACAGGTAATACGCCTGGTCGAACGGGAACTGCCCTTCGAGATCCGTCTCGATCTTCGGGTAGGTCAGCGTAGCCTGCCCGTTGACCGTGAAAACGATCTTGTCCGGATAGAACTCCACCCCGTAAACGTTGTAACTCTCCCGGTCGATCGGCACCGTCGTATAGCGCTGCGGGGTGTCCTGTTTCAGGTTCAGCGTATAGTAGGAGTGGATCGTCTGGTAGACCACGCTGTCGTAATTCAGGTGTTCCATGATGTCGATCTCGCCGTTCTTCGGGTAACGCCCGTATTTATCGTCCTGCGAAAGCATCCAGAAAGCGGGCCACGATCCCCGCGCCTCGCCCAGTTTGGCCCGGATCTCGACCTTGCCCTCCATCACGGAGAACTTGTCCTTGGTCCATACCCCGCCGGTAATGTACTGTGCAGTATCTTGGTCGGGCCGGTCGTTCACGATCCCCCGCAGGATCAGGTTCCCGTCCTTCACCTCGTACAGGTCGTCGCGCGACGACATATAGTTATTCCAGTCCGAGCCCCCGCGCGGGATTTTCGACCATTTGGCCGGGTCGAGGAACCCATCCTTCTTAAAGTCGTCTTTCCAGACCAGTTTCCACTTCGGAGCCTTCTCTCTTTTCTGCTTCGCCGCAGCCGGGGAAGGCCACAGCATGGCGGCCGCTCCCACGAGGAGTGCCGCACCGTAAAGGGTTCTTTTCATTGAGGTTGGTTTATTGTTTTCGGGTTAGTCTTCGGGCTGCATCGCTTTCTCGACCTGTTTCTGGGCCTTGAGCAACTTCTCCTTGCAGAGCGTGATGAGGGTGGTCGCACGTTCCACATAGGCCCCCAGCTGGTCGATGTCCAGTTCGTTGTCGTTCATCTTCGCCAGGATATCCTCGATCTCGGCCACCGCCTCCGCATAGGTGATCTTTTCCGCCGTATTCGTTTTAGCCATTGTTCTTATGTATTGATTTCGAAATAATATCCGCCTCCATGGTCCCGTCGTGCAGCTCGATCTCCACACGCTGGCCCACCCGCGCCGCCGCCGCGCTCCGGACTCCCCGCACCAAAGCATAGCCGCGTGACAGGATGCGCTTCGGACTCATCCCCTCCACCGACACCTCCAGCAATTCCAGTTGCGCTTTCCGGCGCGAAAGCATTCCTTCCGATGCCGCACGTAGCCGCTGCCCGGCATAACCGGCCCACGCCTGTCCCGCCGCCAGCCGCTGCGTCGAGTATTGGGACAGCGACGTCCCGAACGACGAACACAGCCGCCGTTCGCCCGCCAGCCGTTCGCCGGCGGCGAAACGCAGCCCCTCTTTCAGCTTATCCAACCGTGCCAAACCGCCGTGCAACAGGCCGGTAGTCCGCGAAGCCAGCAGCAGCCCCGCGTTTTCCAGCCGGTTCGCCTCCATCATCAGCATCTGCTGCGCCAGGCCGGTCGTCTCTTCGTATAAATCTTCGATCCGGGCGTGCATCTCCGCCGCGCGCCCCACCAGAAACGCCGCCACCGCCGTCGGCGTCTTGAGCGATGTGTGGGCCACCATATCCGCCACGCTGACATCCTTATCGTGCCCGATACCGGTCACCACCGGCAGCGGGAACTGGGCGATATAGGCGCAGAGCCTGTAATTGTCGAAACAGCCCAGGTCGCTCGTCGAGCCGCCGCCGCGGATAATGACCACGGCATCGAATTCGTCCCCTGTCTCCGCCACGGCGTCCAGCGCATCGACGATCGACCCTTCGGCCGCGTCCCCCTGCATCACTGAGGCAAATAACTTAACGTCGAACCGGTAGGGCGATGCGTTCAGCTCTTGCATGAAGTCCCTGTATCCGGCCGCTTTGGGCGACGAGATCACGGCGATCCGCTGGAGCACGTCCGGCAACTCGAAGTCTTTGTTCATCTCGAAAACTCCCTCCTCCTGCAACTGGGCGATGGTCTGCCGCCGCAGCCGCTCGGTCTCTCCGAGGGTATAGGCCGGATCTATATCGCTGATAACGAGGCTGAGCCCGTAAACCGGATGATACGAAACGGTGCATTTGACGAGCACTTTCATCCCGGCGGAAATGTCGGAGCCGGTCTGGAACCGGAAGTAGCCGGAGATCATTTTATAGGAGCTGGCCCAGATCACGGCGCGCGCCTGCGCCACGGGAGCCTTGCCGTTATCGGGGCGCTCGACGAGTTCGAGGTAGCAGTGTCCGGCATAGTTGACTTTGCATTCGCTGATCTCGGCAACCACCCACTGCGCACCGCCGGCGTACTGCTCGATCACGGCGCGCAAATGCCCCTGGAGGGCCGAAAGGGTGATGAAATTCTCCATGCCTGCAAAGATAACCCTCTTTTTGTTTATATACGTTTTCTTGGAATTGCGTAACTCTTCTTTCTGGAAAGACAGGCCAATCGGATTCGGAGCCATAACTACTTAAGGTCGATTTCCGCGATAGCGGGCGGGCCGGACGCCTCCCCACGGGAGGCCCGCAACTCTCGCGATGCTCGATGCGGCACCCCGGGCGCCCGGCCTCATTGCGCCCGCTTTGCCATTCGGTTGGCCAGCGCGACTCGCTACGCTTGAGCCGGATAACCCAATCGACCTTGTTAAATAGCACTAACGTATATATAGAGAGAGTTAAAGTTGCCCGGCCAGGGTCAGGAGCGCCACTTCCGACACTTTCGCCTGGTAGATCACATTGATCTTACGGTCCACCGCCTCCAGATACTGCTGCTGGATATTGCGGAAGTCGATCCCCGAGAGGTCGCCCACCCGGTAGCGCAGCATCGCCGCCTCGAGGTTCATCCGCGCCACGTCGGCGTTCTCGCGCTCGAAATCGATCAGTTGCAGGTTGTTCAGGTAATTGATATAGAGCTGTTCCAGCTCGCTGCGCACGGCCAGCTCCGTGTCCGAGAGCGACGTCTGGCTGATGGTTTTGTCCAGCCGCGCATTTTTCAACTTGCGGCTCGTCTCCAGCCCGTTGAAAAGGTTGATCCCCACATTGAAGCCCCAGTTCACCCCGTTGCTGTTACGGAACGTGCCGCTAAAATTGGGCTGGTCGGTCGCATTGACGTTGTAGCCGGCCGCAAAATCCAGCGTCGGATACCTCGCCGCCCGTACCAGTTTGTAGTCCAGGTCCGACAGCCGTACGCCAGCGCGCGCCATCAGCACCGACACGTTGTTCTCACCGGCCCACCTCAACAAGTCCTCTTTTTCCAACAGTTGGCGCATAACGATCGTATCGTGCACATACCCGTCGTCGGACAGCGGGCCGTTCATCATTCGGTTCATCCGAATATAGGCCACCCGGAGCGCCTCCTCCTGCTTAATAAGATTTGAGCTGTCAGCGTTCAGGTCGATCTTCGCCAGCCGCATCTCCAGTTTCGAAGCCGATCCGATCTCGGCTTTGTCCATAGCCTCCTTGTAGCGCAGTTGCGAAAGTTCCATCAGCTCGCGCGCCAGATCCGCCTGGTTGCGCAGCGAGATCAACAGGTAATACTGCTTCATCACGTCGCTCACCAGCACCTCCAGGTCGTCCCGCATCTGGAGCTGGCTCACCGTCAGCTGCTCCCGCTGCCGGTTATGCTCGGCGAACATCCCCAGCCCATCGAAAAGCCGCCAAGACAACGACAGGCCCGCCCCCAGCGTATTGACCGGCCTGCCGTCCACGGTCTTGTTTTGCGTCGTTTGGTCCTGCCGGGCGGTTCCGGCCAGCGTCGGCACGAAGGGGGCTACGGTCACGTTATTGGCCGCCTGCTGGGTCTGCATCCCGGCGATCTGTATCGCGAAGTTGGACTGCACCGCCCGGTCTATGCAATCGTCCAGCGTCAGCCGCTGCTGGGCATGCGCTGTAGTAACGATCAAAACTAACAACATTCCTATAACTATCGTCCTCGGGCGCGCCCCCCGGCGCCCGCTAAAGCGGTCGCTGCGCTCCGAGGCCGGCGCCCCTACGGAGCGCATCGTATTTCCATTTCTCATTTTTTCGCTTCTTTAGAGGAGAGGTACGAGTAGACCGCCGGAATGACGAACAGCGTCAGCAGCGTCGAGCAGACCAGCCCGCCCACCACCGCGATCCCCATCGACACGCGGCTTTCGGCCCCCGCGCCCGTCGCCAGAGCCATCGGCAGCGTACCGAGGATCGTGGAGAGCGAGGTCATCAGGATCGGGCGGAAGCGGGACACCGCCGCCTCGCGGATCGCCTCCATCTTCGCCAGCCCGTCCCGCTTGCGTTGGTTGGCGAACTCCACGATCAGGATACCGTTTTTCGACACCAGCCCGATCAGCATGATAATGCCGATCTGCGAAAAGATGTTCATCGTCTGGGAGAATCCCCACAGCACCAGCAGCGACCCGATCAGCGCCAGCGGCACCGTCAGCATGATCACCAGCGGGTCCACGAAGCTCTCGAACTGGGCCGCCAGCACCAGATAGATCAGCACCAGCGCCAGCGCAAAGGCGAACAAGAGGCTCGAGGTACTCTCCACAAAGTCCTTCGAAGTCCCCGAGAGCGTCGTTTTGAACCGCGTGTCCAGCACATTTTCCTTGATCCGGTCCATCTCCGCGATCCCCTGCCCCACGGTATAGCCCTTTGCCAGCCCGGCCGATACCGTGGCCGCCACAAAGCGGTCGTAACGGTACAACTGCGGCGGCATCGAGCTTTCCGACAGCGAAACCAGGTTATCCAGCTGGATCAAATCCCCCTTGTCGTTGCGGACATAGATGCTCGCCAGGTCGGTCGGCTTGCTGCGCGAACCGCGGTCGAACTGGCTCATGATCTGGTACTGCTTCCCGCCCATAATATAATAGCCGATGCGCTGTTCGCTCATCGCCAGCTGCAACGTCTGCGCGATATTCTGCACCGAAACC
>JAJBVQ010000027.1 GCA_020859745.1 Rikenellaceae bacterium | reverse complement strand
GTCTGGGTCGATCTCGCATTTTAATATATTGCCAACTTGTAGACGCTCGATTACCTTCAGATCGAAAAAGCGGTCGTCGCTATTTTGAACAAGTTATGCACAATCCGGGATCAGAAAAATCTTGTCGGGCAGTCTGCCGGAAAGTAGCGGTGGCACCCTTTGTCGGTCTGATCCGGTTCTACCAGCTGGCCATATCGCCTTTCCTGCCCAACGCCTGCCGGTTTACCCCCACCTGTTCGCAGTACGCCTTGGAAGCGTTCCGAAAATACGGGCCGTTCAAAGGCTTTTACCTCTCGTTCCGGCGCATTATCCGTTGCCATCCGTGGGGCGGCCACGGACATGACCCGGTGCCGTAATAATCATCGATTTTGATAAAGTTCCCGCGATAGCGGGCATGCCCGGAGCCACCCCCGGCGGAGGGCTGCACTCACGATGATCGTTTGCCCCCGCTGGCTCCGAGCCAAAAGATTAACCATTGGCCTCGAATAATCGATCGATTTACTGCTCCTCCATCTCCCTGCGTCGCTCCTCGCGGGCTTTCTCAGCCGCTGCCTGCAACTCGCGCGTCCGCCTCAGCGTGGCCAGCACCGCCGTCAGCCCGTAAACGCCGGTCAGCGCCCACAGGGTAACCGCCTCAGGCACAACGTCCGAAAGGCTTCCCCCCATCGTCCGGATACGCACTAAAGCGTCGATCCCGCTGCTTGACGGCACTATCCTCCCCAGAGCATAGATCCATTCCGGCATCCCTTCTTTCGGCCACGAAATCCCGCTGACGATCAGGAAAAAGACCGACGTGACGATCAGCATCATCATCGAAGTTTCCCGCTTGCGGAACAAAGCCCCCAACGTCAGGCCGAGGAAGATGACCGACAGCAGGTACGGCACGAAAACCAGCAGCAAATCCCAGTGGTTCCCCTTCATCGGGTAGCCGAAAAACTTGTACTGGAAGCTGAAGATATAGAGCATCAGCGGAATATACAGGAACAGGTAAGCCGTGGCCTTGGCGAACGTGAGCCGCGTGGCCGAGTAGTCCCGGAACTTGCGCCACGTCCCTTTCTCGTACCACGTTCCGCCCACCATGCCGATCCCCACCAGCAGGAGCTGCTGAGCTATCAGGATCAGGACGGGCGGCAGGATCGCCGTGGCGTAACCCCCGTAAGGATTGTAAAGCATATCCACACCGTAAGCCACCGGCATCGCCGTCCATTTGGCCTGCTGCTGGTTCAGGCCGCCCGCCATCAGGGTCCCGACCTGAACCTCCGCGCCCGCCGTCCCGACCACAGCCCCCACGGCTCCCAGGAAATCGCTGTAAAGCAGGAAATAACCTCCGTCAGCGTACAGGCTCACGTGGTTCTGCTCCCCGGCCAATATCCGTTTTTCGTAACCCTCCGGAATGTAAAGCACCCCGTATATCTTGCGGTCGAGGAAGAGCGCTTTGGCCTCGTCCAGGCTTTGCGCGCTGTACCGAACGTCCGCCTGCGGCGTGGCGTCCAGCATCCGCACCAGCTTCCGGCTCGGCGGCGTATTGTCCAAGTCCACCACCGCCACCGGGAACTCGCGCACCACCTGCGGCGCGTAGATCAGCGGGTACAGCGTGCCGTAGATCAGCATCGCCCCGAACAGGATCAGCATCGCGCCCCCGTCCCTGAAGATGGAGATGAACTCGGTTTTCGTTATTTTCCAGAATCGTTTCATGCTTTTAGTCCTTCCCGTAGTATTTCGGGTCGAGCGCGACCTTTTTGAGCCTCGGCACCAAAGCCGCCATCACCAGCACGAACACGCCCATGGCCGCCAGATCCCCCAGTGCCCGCGCCGGCGGCGCGCCCCGCAGGCTCTGTTCGATAAAGAGGTCGATAAAGTAGGTGAACGGGAAGAGTTTCGCCAGCGCCGCGATCGTCGGGTACATCCCGATGGCCGGGAAGGTCAGGCCGCAGAACGACAGCGACGCCGTCGCCAGCCCCCCTGCCACGGAGAGCGAGAAGCGCATATTGGCGCTCACTGCCACCAAAATCACCCCGATAGCCATATAGGCGAGGATCACGAACAGGTTGCCCAGCACCAGTATGATCGCCTCCTGCCCGTGGAACGGCATCCCCATGAAGCGGTAGAGGAGGGTGTTCATAAAGAGGGACAGGAGGGTGAAGAGCAGGACGTACGGAGCCAGTTTGGCCGCCAGCGCACGGGTGATGCTTCCCCCAGCCGTGGCCACCCAGGCGGCCGCAGTGCCGTTTTTCAGCTCGCTGCCCACCACATAGACCGTCACCACGCTCACGGTGATGACCAGTGCGAGGAACAGCAGCCCGGGCAGCAGGTAATAGGCATAGCTGCCGTACGGGTTGAACAGCACATGTTTTTCGAATGCGATGGGGTAGGCCATGGCGTACCCTTTCGCCGCCGGAATCCCTTTGGCTCCGAGCAGCTGGGTCTCCACGCCGATATTGAAGGCTTGGAAAACGGTCGTGATGTCGCGCTTGAGCAGTCCGGAGTTAAGGATCCTCGCCCCGCTGACCTCGGCGGAGATTTGCGCTCCCCCGTTCCCGGCCAGCACGTCGGCCTGCAACCCTTTGGGGATGACGATCAGGGCATTGGTCAGCCCCTGCACCATGGATTGACGTCCCTGTTCGATGCTCTCCACGTGGACGGCCACATGGGCCGTAGGGGTCGAATTGACCATCCGGACCAGCTGCCGCGACAGTTCGGTCTTGTCGCCGTCGTATACGGCCACGGGCAGGTTATGCACGGTTCCTTTCCAGAACATCAACACGTACAGGACGGTCATCGTCACGGGTATGATAATGGCCGCGGTGACGAGCATCCGGCTCCGTCCGAACCGCCTGATCTCGCGTTTTATGCTGTCTCTGAATAGTCCCATTACGGTTGTCAATCGTTCGGTTAAATGTAAAGCGATGCGCAGCATCGCCGGCTCGCCGGGAGCACCTGGCCCCGCGCGGGAGCGCAGTTGCCTCAAACTCCGCGCGCCACGCCTTAGGAGGGAAATTGTTTCGATAAGCCTTGGCTTGTCGGAACAAGATTTCCCAAGGCGCGCGGACAAAAAATTGTCATTAAGAGGCATCCGGTCCGGAGCCAGCGGAGGTGCAACGTAAGTTGCAGCCCTTCGCCGGGGGTGGCTCCGGGCCGCGCGGCTCGCAACGCTCGCCGCCGGAAATCCAACAGTACAAATAACCGAACCCTTATAAACTATTGTAATCCACCGTCACAGTCATCCCCGGACGGATATTGTCGATCCGGCCCGCCGCTCGGGCATGCACCTCGAAAGTCTTTACGTCGAACTCCCCGCTGGTACGCGTCGCCGCCCAGGTCGCATACGAAGCCTCCGCCGCGATGTAGTCTACCGTCAGCTCGTAGCTCTTGTCCAGCGCCGGGAAGTAGCCCATGAACTTCGTCCCCATCCGGATCTTCGGCAGCAACGTCTCCTTGATGTTGAACACCACCCACGAGTCCGACAGGTCGACGACCGTCACCACCGGATAGCCCGTTCCCACCAGCTCTCCGTTCTCCGACACCACGCTCGACACCTCGCCGTCCACCGGCGAGAACTGTCTCGTCTCCGTCACGTACGATTCCACCTCGCTCACCGCGCCCCCGGCCTGCTCCACCATCGCCTTGGCCGCCGCCTTATCCTCCCACTGCGCCCCCTCGATCGCCATGCTGTAAGCTGCCTCAGCCGCTACCGACGTCGTTTTCATCGCTTTGAGGGCCGCGTGGGCTTCGTCCAGCTTCTGGGCCGGAACGACCCCTTGGTCGTACAGGTTCTTGACCCGGTCGTAAGTCTTTTGGGCCAGGTCCAGCCCCGCCAGCGATTGCTGCCACATCTCGTAAGCCTGCCGGATCTGTTGTTTCCGCGCACCGGCGTCCACCTTGTCCTGCATGGCCGTCGCCGCCGATTTGGCCGCCTCGGCCTGCGTCAGCTTGGCGTAGACCTCCGGCGAGCTGATGCCGTACAGGAATTGCCCTTTCCGTACCGCCTCGCCCCGTTTCACGGTCAGGCTGTCCACCCGGCCGGGCACTTTGGACGATACTTTGTAGCTGGTCGCCTCCACCGTGCCCTGCATGATGTAAGGCGCAGGCTTGAGCACGAACCAGCCGATAAAGGCCACCACCGTGATGACCGCGATGATAATCAGCGTAATGGTATATACTTTCGATTTCATTGTCCTCTGTGGTGTGTTTGTGGTTATTCGTTACTTATGATCTGGAAATCCTGCTGGCGCATGTAGCTGCCGAGCGTTTCCGTTTCGCCCGCCAGGGCCAGCAGCTGCGCCAGCGTAACGTCGAACGTGTAG
This sequence comes from Rikenellaceae bacterium, assembly GCA_020859745.1. Lineage (GTDB taxonomy): Bacteria > Bacteroidota > Bacteroidia > Bacteroidales > Rikenellaceae > Rikenella. The sequence continues at coordinate 552 of JAJBVQ010000027.1, read as the reverse complement.
GCCGCCGCCAGCCGCTCGACTTTGGCTTTGGCCAGGTTCAGCCGCGCGTCCACCACGTCCGACGAGGGAGCCATCCCTTCGCTGAACGCTTTGAGCTTGGCGTTCAGGTACGATTCCGCGAATGCCACCGACGCCCCCAGGGCGTGCACCTCCGCCGTCGAACTTTTCAGCTGGTTGTATAGTTTTTCGGTCAGCGTCATCAGGTCGTTCTCCGCCTTGACCTGCATCACCTCCACCTGCCGCACGTCCTTTTTGGCCGCCGCATGCTTGTACTCGCTGCTCAGGCCGTCGAAGATGCGCAGCTTGACCCCGACGCCCACCACCCAGCGCGGCGCCATGTCCGTCAGTTGCCAGTCCCAGGCGTTGACCGCCCCCATGGCCGCCACTTCGGGCAGGAACGAGGCCCGCGCCGCCCGCACCCCCTCCTGTGCCAGCCGCGGCGTCAGCTCCACGTGTTTGAGGATCGGGCTGTTCTGCTTTTCCTTTTGCCGTTAGTAGGAGGGCGGCCGGAGTGCGTGGATGGTGAGCAGGGCCGGGGTCGGCAGGTAGTCG
>JAJBVQ010000160.1 GCA_020859745.1 Rikenellaceae bacterium | reverse complement strand
TCGCATCGGGATCGCTAGGGCTGGGCTTGTCCGTCGCTGTGGGGACCGCCCTGGCCAAACGGTAGGGGGCCGATACCGACCATCGTGTTTTCGTGATGATGGGCGACGGCGAGCTGGAGGAGGGCCAGATCTGGGAAGCCGCCATGTTCGCCGCCGCCAGAGGCGTGGACAACCTCGTCGGCATCGTCGATATGAATGGCCAGCAGATCGACGGCTCCTGCGATGCCGTCATGGGTATGGGCTGCCACAAGCAGCTGCGCGCCAAGTGGGAAGCCTTCGGGTGGACCGTCCTCGACATGGACGGCCACGACATGCGGAACATCGTCGACACGTTTCGCTACGCCAAAAACGACGCCTGCGGGCACGGCAAGCCGGTGGTCATCCTCGCCAAGACCGTGATGGGGCAGGGCGTGGACTTTATGGCCGGCACCAACGAATGGCACGGCAAGGCCCCCAGCGCCGAGCAGGCCGCGCAGGCCCTCGCGCAGCTGCCGGAAACCGAGTTGGGCGACTATTGATAGAGATGCGGCGGCCTGTCAAGGCCGCGCGGGCCGAAGCCTCCCGCCGCGGAGGCCCGCAACGGGACGCAAATGCGTCCCCATTGCAACCCTCGCAGGCTTCGGCCCGCTATCAGAAACAGTTATATCCCACTGAATAAAAACACATGAGACCCTATACCATCACAGGAAAGAAAGACACCCGCTCCGGGTTCGGCGACGCCATGACCGAACTGGGGCGCACGAATCCCGACGTCGTGGCGCTGTGCGCCGACCTCGTCGGCTCGCTCAAGCTCGGCACCTTTATCAAAGAGCACCCCCAGCGCTTTTTCCAGGCCGGCATCGCCGAGGCCAATATGATCAGCGTCGGGGCCGGACTCGCCCTGGGCGGAAAAGTGCCCTTCGTGAGCACCTTCGCCGCGTTCGCCACCGGTCGTGTTTACGACCAGATCCGGCAGAGCGTCGCCTATTCCGACACCAACGTGAAGATCGCCGCCTCGCACGCCGGGCTGACCCTGGGCGAGGACGGCGCCACCCACCAGATTATGGAGGACATCGGGCTGATGAAGATGCTGCCCAACATGGTGGTCATCAACCCCTGCGACTACAACCAGACCAAAGCCGCCACCCTCGCCGCCGCAGCGCATAAAGGGCCGGTCTATTTGCGTTTCGGTCGGCCCGTGGAGCCGATCTATACCCCTGAGGACGAGCCGTTTGTTATTGGGAAAGCCGTGCAGTGGAGCGAAGGCGGCGACGTGACGATCCTTGCTACTGGGCATCTCATGTGGCGCGCCATCCAGGCCGCCGAACAGCTCGAACGGGAGGGGATCGGGGTGGACTTGCTCAATATTCACACCATCAAGCCGTTGGATGATGAGGCTATTCTCGCCTCGGTCCGTAAGACCGGGTGCGTGGTGACCTGCGAGGAGCATATGATGAACGGCGGGCTGGGGGACAGCGTGGCGCAGCTTTTGGCGCGGAACTGCCCGGCGCCGCAGGAGTACGTCGCCGTGGACGACAAGTTCGGCGAGAGCGGCACTCCGGCGGAGTTGTTGGTGAAATTCCACCTTGACGCCCCGGATGTGGTGGCCGCTGCCCGCCGGGCCATGGAACGGAAAAAATAGGGAAGGGCCGGAACGGTTTTTGTGCTTCCTGCCCGAAGCGAACGCTTCGGACAGTGGGGGGCGGGCGGGTTTTCCCCGTCAGCGGCACCGGCCTCCGTGGGGGTGAGGCGTGCCGAGCCGAAGGAAGTGAGTAGCAGGTTTCCGGCGTCAGTCTCTGCCCGTCGGTATGTTTCCTGCCCGGAGCCAGTTGAGGGCAAGACCGCAGGTTGCAACCGTTAACTTCGCTTTGCTCGTTTTTGGCGTCGCCTTTCTCGCGCTAGCTCGCCAAAGTCCGCCAGCGGCCTCTGGCCTCGCCACGCCGCTCGATTCTCCTCGCCATTCGGTCATGGGGTAGATACAGCCCGGACGGAGTGCCCGCGGCACCTGGCAGCGTCGATTCGCCCGGGGTGGCTCCGGGCCGCGCGACCTAAAGGTCGCAGTCAAGTGAGAAAAGTTTCCGCGCCAACGGCGGCCTCTGCACCGGATCTCAGTTGCCGGGCGGCGGGGCGAGTCCGAATCGAAAGAGCGAGTAGCTGAGTCCATTTGTGCAATCCGCAGGATTGCCGGGCTTGCCGCCAGACGCCAAAGGCGTCCGTCCCCGGGCGGCAGCCCGAACACAGAAGAGCGAAAAGCTGAGACGGCGCGAGGCCAAACCCGAGAGAGCGAATAGCTTGGTTCCCGCATCAGCGGCGGGCCGCCCCGTGGGGGGCGTGGGCGGCCCGAATCGGGTAGTGATCCACAATTAAGACAGGCAACGCCTGCGCGGCAGTGGATCACGCCCCAGCCACCCCGGGCGCAGGTGCCGCAGGCATCCCGTCAGGGCTGAAATTACCTTGTTCTCGCGCTTTCCGGCCCCCTGCCGCAGCACGACTGAAACAAACTGTAAAGATGTCCCAGACAGACGACATACAGCTCATCGAACGGCTTCGCGCCCCCGATCCCGGGGAGCGCGAAGCCGCCTTCGTGCAGCTCGTCGACCGGTACAGCCAGCGCATCTACTGGACCGTCCGCAAGATCGTCGTCAGCCACCACGACGCCGACGACGTCGTGCAGAACGTATTCTTGAAAGTGTGGAGCTCCGCCGCATCGTTCCGCGGCGAGTCCGGGCTGTTCACGTGGCTCTACCGGATCGCCGTCAACGAATCCCTCAGCCTGATCCGCAGCCGCCGCTCCTCCCTGTTCGCCTCGCTCGACGACGGGAGCGGCTTCGCCCGCATCGTCGGCAGCGAGGGCCTTTTCGACGGCGACGCCATTGAAAAAGCGCTGGCCCGCGCCGTCGGTCGGCTTCCCGCCAAGCAAAGGGCCGTCTTCACCCTCCGCTATTGGGACGAGATGCCATACGAACAGATGTCCGCCGTGCTCGACACCTCCGTCGGGGCCTTGAAAGCATCCTACCACCATGCCGCCGCCAAAGTCGAGCAGTGGGTGCGCCGCGACGTCTCCGGCGCTGATTTTTCCTCCTTGACCGATGACGTTGAGGATGCCGCAGCCGGTAGCGGCGATGGTTCCGGCGTAAAATAAATTTTCGTGCCGGCGACCCGTTAGGGTCGTGCGGGCCGCAGCCTCCCGCAGCGGAGGCCCGCAACCTCACTTTGTTCGGTGACGGCTCCGCAGGCTGCGTCCTGAAAACACACCGCCGGGACGCCGCCACTCCGGAGCTGCAAAGGCCCTTGGGCGTAAAGGCCGCCGCTAACGCGGAAACTTTTTTTGTTCACCTGCGACCCTTCAGGGTCGTGCCCCATGGAACTGCCCGCACTCTCGGGCTTGAGCTGCGGTGCCTTCTGGCACACCGGTGAGGCTGTAACTACCCCAAGCGGCTTGGGCGCGGCTCACCGCTGTCGCGGGAACTTTTTTCGCTCGCCAGCGATCCTCAGGGTCGCGCGGGCCGCAGCCTCCCCCCGCGGAGGCCCGCAACTGCGTTGCAGCTCCTCCGCAGGCTGCGCCCGGAATAGACAGCCGACCTCCCCTCGGGAGGCCCGCCATAAGGCGGCGTATATCTCGGTCAGTAGGTCGATAAGACGACCAACGGCCGTGCAGGCTCCGCCGCCCGCGGAGCGCATTCGGCGGAAAAAGAGACATTCCGCAGCGAACGGCCCGGAAAATCCGAAAAAAAGTTCATCCCCGTTAAACCATTTCGCTCCCCGCGCATCAAACAGGCAAAGAAAGCCGAACAGAGAGGAGGCCAGCCATGAACACACCCAAAGACCTTAGACACAGCAACCCCTACCGCGTCCCCGACGGTTACTTCGCCGACCTGCGGAGCACCCTGCGCGAGCGCGTGGCCGAAGACCTCGCCGTCGAGGGCGGCGCAGCTCCCGCGCCCGGCCTGTGGCAGCGGATCAAAGGCGTCGCCGGACTTTCCGCCGCCTTCGGATGCCTCGTGCTGTTGGCCGTCACCGGGTTCTACTTCACCGGCTACAAAGCCCAACAGCGCGAACAGTTTGCCATGCAGGAGGAGACCGCCGAGATGTTCCTCGCCTACCACCTCTATTCCGAGGACCTCGAAGAGCTCGACGAGTACGTCGCCGCCGATCCCGAAGCCCAGGCGCAGGATCAGGCCCTCTTCGCCGAGGCCGTGACCGAATACCTCGACACCTACGGCTACGGCGGGGCTGATCTTTTGGCCGCCCTGACCGATGGCGAAAACGACTGGTAATCATTGACCAATGCACGATATGACCATGAAACGACACCTTCTCCGGAGCATCCGGAACATCCGGGCCTTGGCCCTGATCGCCGCCCTCGCGGCATTCTCCTTCGGGAGCGCCCTCGCCTCGCCGCCCGACGGGCCGGAGGGGCCGCAGGGGAAGCCCGGCCACGGCGAAGAGATCCGCAACATGAAGATCGCCTTCTTCACCGACGCCTTGCAGCTCAGTCCCGAGCAGTCGCAGAAATTCTGGCCCGTTTACAACCAGTACTGGGACGCCCGGCGCGAAGTGGGCAAGAAGCGGCGCGACCTCTACAAAGTTATCCGCGACGGCAAGGCCGGCGAGCAGCAGCTCAAGGAGTTGCTGGGCGTGATGGACACCGAGCGGAAAGTGACCGCCGATTACATCGTCAAGTTCCGGCAGGTGCTGCCCGCCGCGACCGCTGCGAAGGTATTCGTGGCCGACGAGGACTTCAAGAACTTCCTGATCCGCAGGGCCACCTCCGGCGGGCAGAAGAAGTAGGTATTTACAGACGGAATATGGCAGAACCGGGCGAAATTTTCGCCCGGTTTTGTTTTATTAAGAGAATTATCTATATTTGCAATATAAT
>JAJBVQ010000184.1 GCA_020859745.1 Rikenellaceae bacterium | reverse complement strand
CAAATCGGCGGGAATATCCGTCCAGACCTCGCACCGGCCCCCGTACAGGCTCTTTACCGTCACCTCACGCGTCACACCGCCCGAACGCACCGCACCCACCTCGCAGCCTCCCTGCGTCCTCAGCCCCTCGAAACGGATGTCCGGCCACGCCGAAGGCACCGCAGGCATCACCCGGATCTCCCGGCCGCGGCTTCCCACCAGCATCTCCGTATAAGATTTGAGCACCGCCAGGGGCGTTTCGAAACAAGGTCCCGACTCGGCATAGAGCGAATTGAACTTCCGGAATTTGCGGAAAAACGTGTTCAGGTAGCCGTACGCCCGGTCGCCCTCCCCCATCAGCGTGACCATCGACGCCGCCCCGCTGTACGTGTAGCCCACATAATAGCCGTTCGTGAAGCCCAGCCAGTGGTTGATCGAGCGGTTCGCCAGCTCCCGGTTCGCCGGGTCGTTCAGCGACAGGTTCTGCAACGGCGAGAACATCAGCAGGTGCGAATAGTGCCTGTGCCCCGCCGTCAGGTGCACGCCCTTCCCGATCAGCATCCCCTCCTCTGCGTCCTGCGGATAAGGCGTCAGTTTCGTCCGGATCCGCTCCCACTCCGGCAGCAACTCGTCGTCGATACCATACGTGCGGTCTATCTCCGTCAGCCGATCGCACCCCCATCGCAACAAAGCCAGTTCGAAATTGCACTCCTCCGCATCCGCATACTCCGGCGAATGGCTCTTCGGCAGGTGCAGATAGCCGTCCTCCCCCTCCGTCAGCATCCAGCGGTAATAATTGACCGCCAGTTTGAGCAGCGGGAAGAGTTTTTCCCGCATCCGCGCATCGTCCTGCGTATACTGGCAGTACTCCCAGTAATAATAGAGCGTCCAGAGCAACAGACCATGTTCTTTGGTTACCGGGCTGATGCAATCGTACGAACTCGTCCGTCCGATCGCGATTGCCGGATAGGGGCACTCCGCCGGGACGTTCTTCATCAGGTTCTCCACATGGTCGTCCAGCAGCCTGAGCAGCGGCTCCGACAGCTCGCTGTGGCCGATGACGCACATCGGCGAATAGGTCAACTGGATATTCAGGTTCCACCAGATCGCCGGCCACGGCGTCACTTTGTGGAACCACGGCCCCATCAGGTCGATCGGCCTGCCGTCGCTGCGGGTGGCCGAACCCAACTTGTAAAGCTGCATCCAGAAGAAACGGTCGTACCGCTCCTCCCCCACCGAAATATAGCTCTTCGAATAGAAATCGTGCCACCAGTGCAGGTGCATCCGCCGGGTCTTCTCCAACGTTGTCTTGCGCACCGCTTCGATGTCCCGGATCGCATCTTTCTCGGTATCCGTCCGCTCCTGCGAATAAGCCACCGAAGCGACCAGCACCCGTTTATCCCTCCCGGCCGGATAGGTCGTCCACACCGTCGTGTACTCCCCGCCCGCCGTCATCGGCTGTTTGCAGACCATATAGTCTCCTTGCGTATAGATCCGCGGCGAAGGATTCGGCTTATACCGGTCCAACGCCGGATCGCCGTAGTAAGGCTTCGGATAGGTAAACCGCGGGCTGGCAGACAGTTCCGGTTCAAACGTTATATTCGGCAAATCCTGCCCCTCCCATTCGATCACGTACATGTTGTGTTCGGCGGGAGTCCACGTCCGCCACTTCACCGGGCCTTTCCCGGCCCTGTATATCATTCCGTTTACCTCCGCCCCGTAAAGATCCATCGTCAGCGACGAGCGGCCGCCCTCCATCGGCAGCAGGAATTTGCCGATCGGCAGCCGGCAGCGGCTGTAAAGATTCGTGTAAGGCTCCCCGTAGCGGTGGTCGTAGACGTCCGAGCGACCCAGCTCCCAACAAAGCGTATCCCCCGGCTGCTTATAAACCGCCGCACCTAGCAGGCCGTTTCCGACCAGGCCGCTGCTGTAATAGTCGTTCACCACTGAATCGGTAGAAACGGCGAACCGCTTCAGGTCGCGCTCATAATGCGCGGGAAGCGCCCCGGCGCGTACAGGCCCCGCACCGGTCAGGCATAAAACGGAAAATAGAGCTAACGAAAAGGCCGCGCCCGGGCAGGCGCGGAAAAAACGAGAGGTCATAAAGTCGGTGTTAGTTGTGTGCAAAGATAACCATTCCCCGGCGAAACGCCGATAAAAAAGCCGGGCTTCGCATGAATGCGAAGCCCGGCCCAAAAACTATAACCGGTCAGGAATTACTCCCCCGCAGCGGCAGCAACGCCCAGCGCCTGCGCATCGACCGGCGTGAAGGCATAGCTCTGCCCCTTGATCTTGTTCCACGCCCCGCGCGTGAAATCCGGAACAGCCACCGGAGCGCTGTTGTTCTCGATCGACAGCTCCGAGAGGCCCGTCAGGCACGACATCTCCGCCGCGTCGTATACGTCCATATCCAGCGGCAACCCATTGCGCAGGCAGTAAATCAGGCGGTAGTCCATCACGAAGTCCATCCCGCCGTGTCCGCCCACCTCCTGAGCCTTAGCACCCACCTGTTTGATAACCGGGTGCTGGTAGTCCGCCATCAGCTTGTCGAACGTCTCGCGCGGCACGTAGCTGTGTCTGCTCAGGTTCTGGTAGTCGGCGCCCTGCACCGCTTCGTTGTCCGCCTCGACCGAAATGCCCATCATCGGGTACTTCTGCGCGAAGCCCTTGGTGCCGCTCACCTGGTGAATACGGCTGTACGGGCGCGGGCTGGTCACGTCGTGCTGCACCATCATCGTCTTGCCGTTCTCCGTGCGGATCAGGGTCGTCGTGTGATCCCCCATCTTATACGGGGTCTTGGCATAGACCGAAGTGTCGCCGAACTTCTTCTTGGCATACTCGGTCATCCCGAACTCGTCCGTGTTCATCGACACCAGCGTGTTCATCTTATCGCCGCGGTGGATACCCAGGATCTGGGAGATCGGCCCAAGGCCGTGCGTCGGATATATATCCCCCGTGCGTTTGGTATTCTGTTTCAGTCGCCACATATCGGCATAGTGCCCCGGCTCGCCCTCTTCGGCGAAATTCATCGAGCGCAGGTCGTGCAGGTACGCCCCCTCGACATGCACCACCTCGCCGAACAGCCCCTTCTGGGCCATGTTCAGGGTAGCCATCTCGAAGTTGTCATAGACGCAGTTTTCGAGCATCATGCAGTGTTTGCGGGTCTTTTCGGCCGTGTTGACCAGTTCCCAGCATTCGTCCACGGTCATGGCCGCCGGCACCTCGATAGCCACGTGCTTGCCGTCCTTCATGGCCTGCACGGCGATCGGCGTGTGCCAGTCCCAGCCGGTGGTGATATATACCAGGTCTACGTCCGGCTGTGCCACCATCTTGCGCCACGCGGCGGTGTCGCCGAAATATTCCTGCGCCGCCGGAAAACCGTTGTCCTGCAACATCTTGTTGGAAGCCTTCACACGGTCTTCGTACACGTCGCACAGGGCCACGATCTTGACCCCCGGAATATGGGTATAGCGGCGCACGGCATCCGAGCCGCGCATCCCCAGCCCGACGAAAGCCACATGCACCGTGTCGATCGGGTCGGTCACCAGGTTCAGCACGTCGGTCTGTCCCGGCTCGCGCGCCGGCACGGGCAGCTCGATCACATTCGAAGCCTTCTGCCCGTCGGAAGATGCGGCCGAAGAGCCGCAACTTTGGAATGCTACCGCCGCCGTAAAGGCCAGCAGCGAGCATAATACCAGTTTGATTTTCATCCGTTCGGTAAAATTTAGGATTTGGGTATTGGGTTAGTGGGTTATTTCGCGCGGGAAGCCTTGCACACCTCGCTCAGCTCGGCGAACAGGTTCTCGACCCCTTCGTTCAGCTCGCGGCGGATCTGGGCGTAGTGTTTGCGCACCAGCGACGGGTTGTGCTTTTCGGCCGGGTGGTTGATGCGGTCGAGCAGCGTGTTATTGAGTTCGGCGGCCTTGTTTACGATCCCGAAGATCGCGTCGCGCTGCGAGGCCGGCTGGAAATAGAGGGCCACGTATGCGTCCGAAATCACTTCGTTCACCAGGTAAGTCAGGTCTTTTTTGATGTTGCGAATGCTTGCCATAATTTGGAATGGATTGGAATTGTTGTCTTTGTAAACGACAAAGTTAGCTATTCCGCACCAATATCCAAACCCTGCGGCGCAATAGTCCTCTCCGGCTTCTATTTCTCGGCTATAGCGCCGCAGGACTGGACTGCGCCGTCAAACGAGGCGCTATGGCAAGATAATATCAAGACCCTATTCGACCCCTGCCCGGCGGGATGGCGGGTGCCGAAAAGCGGAACACCTTCGGACATACCGAACCCCAGCCCTTGGAAAGCATTCGGCAAGGAAAACAGCGTATGGGATGTCTCCGGCGGCCGTACATTTCATTCGGGGATTCATGGGCTTTCCGGCACAGTCTGGTATCCGGCAGCCGGATACCGGCTGTGGTCCAGCGGCGGGTTCAACTTAGTTACTGTCGAATCAGGCTGTATGTCCGCAACCTGCGATCAAGGCCAGGTACATTACCTTTATGCGACGCAGAGCGATGTCAATCCGAGCGGCTGTAACGGAGGCTGGCCGGCTCCGGCTATCGGTTTTCCCGTCCGCTGCGTACGGGAGTGACGGGGATACGGAAGGGGGAGACGAAAAACAGCCCTATAAATCCAGCAGAAAACCGACCGTATCCACCCCGTCCGCATAATCCCGCCAGCCCGGATACTGCGTCCGTCCCCATGCCACCCGGCGCGGGAAACCGTCCGGCACGGCCCCCGCTGCGCACTGCAAAGCCCCCTGATACTTCGCCAGCCACTGTTCCGCCTCGGCCGCCGAGTCATATTCCGACCACAACACCTCCGCCAGCTTCGGAGCCACCGGCCCCGCCTCCATCCCCACCCGCCGCAGCACGAAAA
>JAJBVQ010000207.1 GCA_020859745.1 Rikenellaceae bacterium | reverse complement strand
GAGTTATTCCCGCGAGCGCATAGATCGGACCGGCGGTTTATCCATTTTCGTGGACAAAACCGCCGGTTTTGTCATCTTAATAGACAATAAACATCGGGAAATGCCGGAAAATTTGTTGCAAATTTAACAAAATCTTGCCCATGTTCCCGAAACTGTTAATTTTGCATTTTCTTCGTTCGCCTGCAAAGAATTGACGCACAGGACGGAAAACCCCATACGGAATTATTAACCAAAAACGAAAATAAGCAAAATGTTAAAAGGACAACCCAAAGGCCTGTTCGTACTGGCGTTGGCCAACATGGGAGAGCGTTTCGGCTACTACACCATGCTGGCCATCTTCGTACTCTACATGCAGGCGAAATTCGGTTACACGTCGGACGCAACCAGCACCACGTTCGGTATTTTCCTGAGCATGGTCTACTTCCTGCCGCTGTTCGGCGGCCTGTTGGCCGACAAGGTGCTCGGCTACGGCAAGACCATCATGCTGGGGATCGTGGTGATGTTCGCCGGCTACTTCTGCCTCGCCATCCCGAGCGGGGTGAGCACCGGGGCGCAGGTCGCCATGTTCGGCGCGCTGGCCCTGATCGCCATCGGTACCGGCTGCTTCAAAGGCAACCTCCAGGCGCTGGTCGGCAACCTCTACGACGACCCGAAATACAGCGCCAAACGGGACATCGCCTTCAGCATTTTCTACATGTGCATCAATATCGGGGCCTTCTTCGCACCTTCCGCGGCCGAAGGGGTTTCGAACTATTTCCTCGGTAAGGACGGATTTACTTACAATGCCGACATCCCGGCCCTGGCGCATCAGCTCCAAAACGGGAACATATCGAGCGAAGCGATGGCCAAATTCACTGAAATGGCCGCACAGCAAGGTTATACCGGCACCGATTTAGCGGCTTTCGGGAACGACTACATCGCCAGCCTGAGCCAGTCCTATAACTACGGCTTCGGCGTAGCCTGCCTTTCGCTGATCATCTCGATGATCATCTTCATCGGCTTCCGCAAATACTACAAAGCGGCCGACAAGACCGAAAAGCAGAAACAGGCCGAGCACAGCCCCAATGTCGTGGAGCTTACCCCGCAGCAGGTCAAAGACCGGTTGGTGGCGCTGGGCCTCGCATTCGCCGTGGTGATCTTCTTCTGGATGTCGTTCCACCAGAACGGCCTGACCATGACCTGGTTCGCCCGCGACTACACCCAAACCGTCGTCTCCGGCGGCGAACGCTTCGGCTTCTCGCTGCTGACGCTGGTGCCGTTCATCGTAGCCTTCTACGGTTTGCTGAGCCTGTTCCAGTCCAAGAACGGCAAAGGACGCCTCGGCGGCCTGGTGGTGATGGCGGTCGGCGCCGTGTGCGCCTGGTGGGCCTACTCCACCCTGCCCCAGCCGATGAGCATCACCCCGCAGATCTTCCAGCAGTTCAACCCCTTCTTCATCATCATCCTCACCCCGGTGACCGTGGGCCTCTTCTCGTGGCTCCAGAAACGGAACAGCGAACCGAGCGCGCCCCGCAAGATCGGTATCGGGATGATTATTGCGGCTCTGGGCTTCGTGCTGCTGGCCTTCGCATCGACCAGCCTGCCGACACCGAACGCCGTGGCCGATATAGGCGGATTGGAGGAAACGGGACGCGTATCGGCCAACTGGCTGATCTCGACCTACTTCGTGCTGACCATCGCCGAACTGTTCCTCAGCCCGATGGGTATCTCCTTCGTATCGAAAGTGGCGCCCCCGAAATACAAAGGGCTGGCCCAGGGCGGATGGCTGGCGGCCACGGCCGTGGGCAACTACCTCGTAGCTATTATCGGCTATATGTGGGGCGGCATGTCGCTTTGGATGCTTTGGGGCGTACTGGTGGTATGCTGCGCCATATCGGCCATCTTCCTGTTCAGCGTGATGAAGAAGTTGGAACGCACCACCAAAGACGCATAACCCACGAAAATCGTGTCCCGTTTTTCCGGAAAAGTATTCCCGACGGAACGATTTTTGATGAACTGCCGGAGATGGAAATCCATCTCCGGCTTTTTATTTATATTTGTCAAATACACAACACTTAATCCCGGCCATCACCGCTTATGAAGAAAATTATCCTCACCCTCTTATGTTCATTGGCTGCCGCCGCGGCGACGGCACAGGTCAAAGGCCTCGGCTTCGGCCCCCGCGCCGGAGTCAATTTCGCCGACTACATGAACAGTCCGGGAAGTTCGCGCACGGGAGTTTACGCCGGCGCTTTCGTGGATTATAACTTCACCCATCGCTGGGGGATCGAGACCGGCGCCTACTACTCGCAACTCGGTTCGACCAACAATGTGGAGCTGGGCTACGCCTCGCAGACCATACACCGCATGGAATACCTCTCCGTGCCGCTGGTCGGGAAGTTCAACTTCCTCGGCGGCTTCCGGGTCATCGCAGGGTTCGAAGGGCTTTTCAAACTGTCGGCCGAACGCAAAGAGAAGAACGGGGGGCCGACCACCAAAATGGAGAACGTGCGCTCGTCCAACCTGTCCTTCACCATCGGCGCAGGCTACCTGCTCCGCTGCGGGCTGGATATCACGGCCTCCTACTCCAAAGGTTTCCACAGCGCGATCATGCACGCCCCGGAGACGACCTGCCCGACCTACTTCCGCGTGGCGGTCGGCTGGCGTTTTATCGGCACCAACAAATAAGCACGCCGGGCGCCGGTATTCCGGCATCCAATTTGCACCACAATCAAACACCCGGCGGGACTTTTCCTGACCGGGTGTTCTCACATTCCGGACAAATTATGAAATACATCGTTATCGGACTGGGCAACTTCGGTTCCGTCCTGGCCGTCCGGCTGACCCAGATGGGGCACGAAGTGATCGGCGTGGACGACCACCGCAACCGCGTGAACGAACTGCGCGACAGCCTCTCCAGCACCATCGCCATGGACGCCTGCGACCCCGACGCCCTGAAGGCCCTTCCCCTGAACCAGGTCGACATGGTGATCGTGGCCATCGGCGAGAATTTCGCCGCCTCGATCCAGATCGTCGCCCAGCTCCTGCAGATGAAGGTCCAGAATATCGTAGCCCGCGCCCTGAACGAGCTGCACCGTACCGTACTTCAGGCCCTGGGCGTCGAAAGGATCATCTTCCCGGAGCAGGAAGCCGCCGAGGTGATGGCCCAGTCTTTCGAGCTGAACGGATTCCTCAGCTCCTACCAGATCGACCGCGACCACTACGTCATGCGTTTTGCCCTACCGCCCGAACTGGTGGGTAAAACCATCGCCGAAAGCGAGATCGAGCGCGACGGCCTGCAACTGCTGGCCGTGATCCGCAACAGCGAAACGCGAAACTCCATCGGGATCAAGCACAACCAAAAACTGGCCGTCGATCCGGCTCCCCCGGAAACGACCCTGAGCGCGGGCGACGTGATTGTCGTTTACGGCACTCTGGCGGCCTACAACAGCTTCACTCGCAGCATACGCGAAGCCTGACCCCGTTTATACCACTTTTCAACGACAAAATCCCACTTAAGCTACCTTTGTATGCAAATTGTATGTAAATTCCGTTACATAGCTGCTATAGTTTAAAGAGGATTTTATAATGTATAAATATGCCAAAGACGGAGTTACCGTCTCGTCCGTACTCGATACCCGGCGGGCCAAAAAGAGCGGACTTTATCCCGTCAAAATCCAGGTCGCCTATAAACGTATCCAGAAATATTACGCCACGGGAAAGGAGCTGATGCCGGCTGACTGGACAAAACTGCCCAAGGCAAAAAGCAAGAAACTACTGGAAATCAGGCAGGATATCAGCAGCAGTTTCGACCTGATCAAGAAACAGGTGCAAGAGATGACCGAAAAGGGTTTGTTCTCTTTCGAATCCCTAAACCTGCGGCTGGGACGGGGTTGCGGCGAGACGCTGAACACTGTCTTCCAGCACCGGATCGACTCGCTGAAAGCCGAACAGCGAATCGGCAACATGCTTTGGTACAGCAATGTCATTAAATCCGTCGAGCGTTTTTCTCCGGGACCTGTCCCGCTGGAACATGTGACGGTGCACTGGCTCCAGCGCTACGAAAAGTTCCTGAGGGCCGAAAGCAAAAGCCCGGTCACGATCAGCATGCACTTGCGGGCCATCCGGGCCATCCTGAACGAAGCCCGTAAAAACGGAAACCTGCGGGATGCCCAGTATCCTTTCGGAAAAGGAAAGTTCGAGATACAAGAGGGCGAAGGACGAAAAATTGCTTTGAACATCAAACAGATAGAGCAAATCGTCCGCTATTCCGACGGCAACCAGCTGACCTCCTACTACCGGGATCTCTGGTTTTTTATCTACCTCTGCAACGGGATCAATGTAGCAGACCTGGTCAAACTGAAGTATTCCAACATTATCGACGGCGAGATTTGCTTCGTGCGCCAGAAAACCGAACGCACGACCAAAAAACGCAAAGAGATCCGGGCTGTCATCACCGAAGAGATGTACACGATCCTCAACCGGTGGGGCAATCCGCCCCTGGAAAATAACTACCTGTTCCCGTTCCTGAACGGCACCGAAACGGCTATGGAACTGAAAATCAAGACACAGAACCTGACCCGCCGGATCAACTGGCATATGAACATTATCGGCAAAGCCCTCGGAATCGGTTCTATTTCGACCTACACGGCCCGACACTCGTTCGCCACGATCCTGAAACGGCGCGGAGCCAATATCATTTTTATATCCGAATCACTGGGACACAACGATTTAAAGACAACAGCCTGCTATCTGGCCGGTTTTGAAAAGGAAGAAAGAGAAAAAAATGCGTATTTATTAACCGATTTCGGTAAATAATTCCGGTATTTAGGAAAATACACATAATCTAAGCGAAAATATATGCAAATCGTATGCACAGGTGTGCAT
>JAJBVQ010000225.1 GCA_020859745.1 Rikenellaceae bacterium | reverse complement strand
CATGGAGTTCGCTCCGATGGCCGAGGCACAAGGAGGAAGCCCAACAGGCAAAACGAAGTTAAAAAGCGGCAGTTCCATACAGGGGGAGAGATAAAAACGAACGGTTATTTCATAATGCGTTTGCGGATATTCGGCGTCGTGTAGACCCCCATCGAGCCGTCCGGGTTGCTGAAAACCAGGTACGCCTCCAGTTCCGG
Organism: Rikenellaceae bacterium; assembly: GCA_020859745.1. Lineage (GTDB taxonomy): Bacteria > Bacteroidota > Bacteroidia > Bacteroidales > Rikenellaceae > Rikenella. The sequence goes on along the minus strand of JAJBVQ010000225.1, from coordinate 4,689 downwards.
GTGCCGCTCCAACAGTTTTTTGCTCTTCTCCAGCCCGATCACCATGCAGGCCGTCGCATAGCCGTCTGCGATGGCCGACGTCGGGGCGATGATCGTCGCCGACAGTAAGTTGTGCACCGCCGGTCGTAGCGTATGCGGGTCGATTGTGTGTGTCACCTTGTTGCCATTCTCGTCATACGCGAACTTGCGGTAATTGCCCGACGTCACCAACCCCCTGTCCGTCAGCTTCAGGATCGTTTGCAAATCCTCTCCCGGCACCATATTACCCTCCACCGGCCGGTCGATCCCCACGCGCCACTCTTTGCCCTCCGGATTACGACCCCGGCACAGGATCTCGCCGCCGATCTCGACCATATAGTCCTTGATACCCAGCGAATCGAACATCGCCCCCATCAGGTCCGACGAATAGCCCTGCGCAATCGCGTTGAAATCCAGCGCCAGCCGCGGGTCGTCCTTGACCAGGCAGCCATTCTCGATCCGCACTTTCCGGTAGCCTGTGAACACCCGTATCGAGTCGATCTCCCCCTGCGAGAGGATATGCGGCGTGTCCTCCGTCCCGATGCGGTACGCCGCGATCAGCGGGCGCAGTGTCACGTCGAAAGCCCCGTCCGTATCATCGCTGATCCCGCGCGAGATTTCGAGGCACTCCGTGAACCACTTGTCCGGAACCGCTTCCGCGTCGTTTTCGTTCAGCCGCGTCAGCAGCGAACTCGGGTTATAGACCGACAGCGAATTGTCAAAATCCTCCAGCAGCTCTTCGATATCGGTGCGCAGGTCGCGGCCCTGGGGGTCGTAATACATGATATGGTACGTGCTGCCCTGCGCGAAGCCGTCCACCGTGGCGTAAGATTTCGTTTTCGGGACGCAGGAAGTCCCCAGTATCAAAGAGCCGATGAGCGGCAGGCCGATGATCGCTTTCATATAGGGTTAATATTTCGGTTTCAGAATCTTGCCGACCGCTTTGGCATATGCCTTCGCATAGGCCTCCATGCCGTAGTCCGACGGATGGATGTAGTCCACCATGCCGTCCTTCGGCATACCGATCTCTTCGCGCGAGAGGTAATAGAGGTTTTTGACCCCCTCCTTTTTCAGTTGGGCGTATGCCCGCCGCTGCGCCCGGTCCACCCGCTCGTCCTCCAGGCGCCGGGTCGTATTCGTGTTGCGGTTGGCATAGCCCGGATGTTCCGCCAGCAGGAGCGGCGTTTCGGGCCGCAGCCGCCGGAACTGCCGCACGGCGTTCAGCACCAGCGTGTAGACGCTGTCCTCCTCCACATACATATTTGGCATGCAGTCCACGATGTAGAGCGCCGCCGGGATCGAGGCCACATAGTCGATCACCTCCGGCTCCAGCCGCCCGTTGCCCGAGAAGCCCAGGTTCACCGTAGGCATTCCCGTCAGTCGGTGGAGGATATTGGTCCAGGCCATCCCCGGCCGCGAAGCGCAGGCCCCGTGCGTGATCGAAGTGCCGTAAATGACGATCGGTTTGCCGGCCCCGTCAGCCCCCTCCGCCGGCAGGAAGGCGAAAGAGGCCCCCTCTTTGACCCCCACCTTGAGCTGTTTCACCGTATTGTAGAGCGGCAGGTAGAGCGTGTAGGCCCCGTCGCAGGCAGGCAGTCCCCGGTACGTGTACGTGATCGGCGTGCCGAACGAGTAATCCCCCCAGCACCGCTCGCCCCGTCCGTTGTAGAGATCCACGCCGCTGACCCCCGTCGCCGGCATATGCGGCATCGCGTGCGCCCCCGTCACCTCGTACTGTACCGTGATGTCCGGCGAGTCGGTGGTGAATTGCAGGTAGAGCCCCGCGCTGTTCCGCGACAGGTTCCACACCGCGTCGCGCACCTTTTCCTGCGCCGCTTCCGGCAGCCGGGTATAGTCGTTCAGGGCGAAGCCCCGTCCGTGGATATAATTGCCGCCGCCGGGGAGGGCCAGCGGATCGTGCCACACGGTGCCCTGCGCCCCGGCGGAAAGGATGCCCGCGGCAAAGGCCGAGAGGCAAAAAAAGAGAAAACGTCTCATAGGGTTCGGGTTAAAAGGTTATCCGAAAAAAGCGCCCACCTTGCCGATCGCGCTCGGCAGGGCGAACACCACCACGCGGTCGTAAGCCTTGATCTCCACGTTCCCGGTGGCGATCATCGCCTTGTCGCCCCGCACGATCCCCCCCACGATCGCCTCGCGCGGGAAATTGATATGCTTGATCTTGCCCTTCGTGGCCGGGCTGTTCGGCTTGACGATGAATTCCAGCACCTCCGCGTCGCACCCGTTCAGGCACTTGATCGCCTGCACGTCCGTGTTCATCGTGAACCGGAAGATCGAGCTGGCCGTAATCAGTTTTTTGTTGATGATCGTGTCGATGCCGATGCTCTCCGCCAGCGTGATGTAGTTCATGTTCTCGATCTCCGCGATCACCTTCTTGACCCCCATCCGCTTGGCCAGCATCGCCGCCAGGATATTGGTCTCGGCGCGCCCCGTCAGGGCCACGAAAGCGTCCATCTTGTCCAGCCCCTCTTCGATCATCACCTCGCTCTTGCGGCCGTCCTCCGCGATGACCAGCGTCTTGTCCAGCATCTCCGCCAGCTTGTACGCCTTTTCCGGATTGTAGTCCACCAGCTTGATGTTGATCTCGTTCTGCAACTCGCGGGCGATGCGCCGGCCGATGCGCGACCCGCCGAGGATCATCAGGTTTTTCACGTCTATGTTCGGTTTGCCCGAAAACTCCATCACCTCCTTGACCGAACTGCGGCCCGAAATGACGTAGACCGTGTCCCCCTCCTCGAACATATCCTCGCCGCGCGGGATGATCGTCTGCCCGCCCCGCGAAATGGCCACCGTGCGGTATTCCAGGTTCTCGCGGTCGCGCGTGATCTCGATCAGGGTGCGGCCGATCAGCGGCGACGAAGCATCGAGGCGGAACACCACCAGCGACAGTTTCCCGCCCGAGAAATCCACGTATTCCGACGTCGAGGAGTGCCCCAACAAGGTGATGACCTCCTGCGCCGCCACCTTCTCCGGGTAGAACAGGTAGTCGATCCCCATGTTGATGAAGACCTCCTTGTTGTTCGGCTTCAGGTACTCGTCGTTGTCGATGCGGGCGATCGCCTTTTTGGCTCCCAGCTGTTTGGCCAGCGTCGCCGAGAGGATATTGGTATTCTCCTCCGGCCCCACCGCCATGAAGAGGTCGCAACGCTGCACCTCGCCTTTGGTCAGGCTGTCGAACGACGTGACGTCGCCCTCGATGGTCAGCACGTCCGAGATGGCCGTCAGCTCGTCGAGCCGTTTTTCGTCGTCGTCGATGATGGTGATGTCGTGGTATTCGTTGCTGAGCATTTTCACGAGGTGGCTGCCCACCTCGCCGGCCCCGGCTATGAGTATCTTCATGGTCTGATCGGGTAACAGGTCACAAATTTAAAGAAAAATTGCACTATTTTTGCTCTTTGTCAGGTCGGTGGGCCTTTAAAATGCAAGATTATGTCGACAACGCTAATAACCGTACTGATCGCCGTGGCGGCGGTCGCCCTGTTCGTGCTCGGATTGTCCATCACCCTGATCCGCAAGGGCCGCAACCTGGAGAGCGACGTTGGGAGCAACCGCGAAATGAGGCGGCGCGGCATCGAGTGCGCTTCGGCCCAGATCCGGCGCGAAGAGGCTGAAAGACTGGGCGGTAAATCGCGTTTCCCGGCCGAATGCGACGGCACTTGCGGCAGCTGCTCGACGCAGGACGATTGCCGCTAATGCTGACAAAGAGACCACTCGTGGTCAGATTTTCCGGTACGTTGGTCTGCAATTAATATACTGGGAATGAATGGGTTATTTGCCCTCTATTTTTGGATGGAAAAGTTGGAGGTAAAGAAAAATGGTGTACCTTTGCCTAAAATGAGTATCTGTCGGAAAAGACAGGTTTTGTTCCACCAAAATTCTATAAATGAGTAAACAGAGACTCAGACTCCGGATCGCCGTGATGGCGGTTTGGGCCGCCGTGACGGCGGTAGGCTGTACCCAGCGTGACGACGCGCCTTTCGGACTGACGGGCGATGCCGAGGTGCACCTCACCGTCGGACTCGACGAGACCGAGAACGAGCAGACGATCTCCAAGGCGGGGCAGCCGACGCTCGATCCTTATCGGGATCTCGCGGTCTATGTGATCAATACCCACGAAGATACGCTGGCGCGTTGGGCTTGTTTCGACGACGTGCCCGCAACCCTTAAATTCACGCCGGGGGCCTATAAAGTGGTCGCCGAGTACAAGCCTGAAGGGGTTGCCATTCCCGCTTTCGACACCTATACCTACCGGGCGGAGGAGAAGTTCGTCATCAAGGCAAAGGACAAACTGCATGTCGACCTGGTGGCGCGGCTGGCCACGGCAAAAATCTCCGTCGAGTTCGATCCCACCTTCGATTTCTTTTACCAGAGCTATTCGGTCGATGTCCGCACCGTGGGCGTCGATTCGCTGCGTTTCGCCAAAGGCGAGGCCCGCTGCGGTTTTTTCGAGCCGGGAAGCGTGCGCATGCGGTTCAACCTTGTCACGCCGGAGGGGCAGAAACTGGTCTTCTCCCCGACGCCGCTGGCCAAGGCTAATGCTGCCGACTATTACAAGCTCAAACTCAAAGTCTCTTCCGATGTCGGGAGTACCCAGGTCAGTATTATCGGAACCGACGACGAACTCAATCCGGAAAAGGATATCACCATCGAGGT
>JAJBVQ010000158.1 GCA_020859745.1 Rikenellaceae bacterium | reverse complement strand
GTAGCTGGCTCAAAAGTTTTTGGTGCCGCTTTTTACAAAAAGCGGCAGTTCTCTCCAACCTAACGTAAAATAAATCGAACAATTAAATAACCATGGCTGAGAATCCCGCTTTTCCGTCCGGCGTGCCCCCGCAGGCGCCGCCACGCAAAGGGCAGAAAGTGCCCCTGCCGCGCGGCCGCTACAAGGCCCGCGGCATCGTGCTGCACTCGATGAAATACGGCGAGCGGAAACTCATCATCCATATCTTCACCGCGCAGTACGGCCGCCGCAGCTACATCACCAAGCTGAGCGCCAACAACAACGGGCGGGGGCTTTACCAGCCGCTGTTTATCCTCGATTTCGACGCATGGGCGGGACGCGGCGAGTTGCACAATATCGAACAGCCGCAGATGGCTTTCTGCCTGGGCGATATGCCGTTCGACATCGTCAAGAGCACGATCGCGCTGTTCCTGTCGGAATTGCTGTACCGGCTTATCAAGGAGGGGGAGCCGGACCCGGGGCTGTACCGCTTCGTGGAGGAGTCGGTGGCCGAGCTGGACGCCATGGGCGATGGGGTGGCCAATTTCCACCTGTGGTTTCTGGTGCGGCTGACGGAGTACATGGGTTACGCGCCGCAAGACAATTATGAGGCGGGCTATTCGCTGGACTACCGCAATGGGACGTACACTTCCGAACCGCCGCTGCACACGCTGGTGATGCCTCCGGCGGAAGCGACGCTGTTTCACACCCTGAACGGCTGTCTGGCGGAAGAGCTGGCGGGGATAGGACTGGCGCGGGAACAACGGGTGTCGATGCTGGAACGGCTCACGGATCTTTATGGTTTCCACACGGATGCGATATATAACGTCAATTCGCTCCGCATCCTCTCCGAAATATTTTAACCCTACGGTTTTTCACATTGGGTTGGAGGTAACGTACCTCTTCTGAAGAAAGGTACCCAAAGAACTTTTCGAGCAGCCTGCCGAGGAACTCAGGCTCCGCAATCGCCCGCCTAGGGTTGCATAGGCCGGAGCCAGCGTAGCCCAAACGAGCGAAGCGCAGTTGCAGGCCTACGCCGGGGGTGGCTCCGGCCTGCGCGGCTCGCTACGCTCGCCGCCGCAATGGGATCTCTTCGTGAACAAAAAGAACGGTACCCTCAAGCCCAAATACAAATAACCGTACAGATATAAATTTATTTTTGGGACAGGGTAGAGAGCAGGCCGCAGGCCGCCAGTATATCCTCGCCCCGTGAAGAGCGTGTCGTCGTGGTGATCCCCGCCGCATTCAGCGCACCGTTCATGCGCTTCATCTTTTCCGGCGCAGCCCCCCGCAGCGGGCTGTCCGGGATCGCATGGAAACGGATCAGGTTGATCCGGCAGTCCAGCCCCTTGAGCAGCCGCGCCAAACCCTCCACATGCCGCGGCGAATCGTTCACCCCCTCGAACACGATATACTCGAAACTCAACCGCCGCTGGTGCGCGAAATCGAACTTCCGCAACGCAGCCACCACCTCCCGCAACGGATACTTGTTCTGCGCCGGCATCAGCTCCCGCCGCTCCTCGTCGAACGGGTCGTGCAGGCTCACCGCCAGGTGCACCTTCGTTTCCCGCAGCAGCCGCTCCATCGCCGGGATCACCCCGATCGTAGAGACCGTGATCCGCGTCGGGCTCCACGCCAATCCCCAGTCCGAAGTCAGGATCTCGATCGCCCGCAGCACATTGTCGATATTGTCCATCGGCTCGCCCATCCCCATAAAGACGATATTCGTCAGCCTTTCCGATTCGGGAATGGCCAACACCTGGTTGACGATCTCCCCCGCCGTCAGATGATGCTGGAACCCCTGCCGCGCCGTCATGCAGAAACGGCAGCCCATCCGGCACCCCGCCTGCGACGACACGCACAGCGTGGCCCGCTCCCCGTCCGGAATATAAACCGCCTCGATATACCGGCCCCCGAGCGTCGGAAAGAGGTACTTTTTCGTCCCGTCCTTCGACACCTGCACATCGCACGGCTCGATCCGGCCGGCCACGTACCCCAGTTCGCCCAGCCGCTGCCGCGCCGGCAGGGACAGATTGGTCATGGAATCGATCCCGTCCACCCGTTTTTTATAGAGCCAGTCGGCCATCTGCCGGGCGGCGAAAGGCTTCAGCCCCGCCTCAGCCGCCACCGCCTTCAGCTCGGCAGGCGACATACCCGAAAGCCACTTTTTTACGTTAGTATCCATACGAGGATAAAGATAAGAAAAAACCGCCTTACATAAATCTGTAAGACGGTCCGTGCACAACGCTCCCTGAAGGGAACCGGTGGAGAATACCGGGGTCGAACCGGTGACCTCTTGCATGCCATGCAAGCGCTCTAGCCAACTGAGCTAATCCCCCCTTTTGCAGCACAAATATAGACAAAATTTTTTATCCGCCAAATATCCCCTCGTCCCGGTATTGCATTTTCCAAATAAAAGGCATAGCTTTGTAACGGTAACCATATCCCTGCACTTAACGCATTAACCACTGCTAACCATATGGAACTCAAAAAATCACCTAAAGCCGACCTGGAGAACAAGCGGAGCTATTTCCTGGAGATCGGTATCATCGTGGCTTTGGCTGCGTGCATCGGCATGTTCAGCTGGAGCCAGAAAGAACGGGTCATCGAGATCGTCGAGCAGCCGAAGGTCGCCGTCGAGACCGAAATGACCGAAGTGACGGTACAGGAGGACAAACGTCCGCCGGCGCCGATGAAAACTCAGGCCGTCGTGCTCTCCGACCTGCTCAACGTGGTGAAGAACGACGCCAAGATCGAACAGACGGTAAACATCCTCGACCTGGACGTTACCCAGGATTTGGCCGTCGATGTCGGTAAATACGGTGGGACCTACACCGGTGAAGGCGAAGTGGAAGAGGACGTTCCGGTGATCATCGCCGAAACGATGCCGTCGTTTCAGGGCGGGGACATCAACACGTTCTCGAGATGGTGCGCCAAAAACATCGTGTATCCTCCGATAGCACAGGATAACGGTTCACAGGGTAAAGTCACGGTACAGTTCGTCGTGGAACGCGACGGGTCGATCTCCCATGTAGTCGTACTGCGCGGGGTGGACAAATACCTCGATGAAGAGGCTGTGCGCGTGGTGAAGAGCGCCCCGAAATGGAAACCGGGGGAAAACCGCGGCAAACCGGTGCGGGTTTATATCCAGGTTCCGATAAACTTCGTGCTCGAATAAGCCTATCGGTACGTCTATCAAAAAAAGGGCGTTGCGGTTTGAACCGCAACGCCCTTTTTTTGATACACTATATTTAGTTGGACTGTATCGTACCGGTATACACCACCGTGTTCCCCATGTTCGGCACGAGCGTCAGCGTAGCCATGCCGTTATCGATATCGTAGTTCAGGTGGAACACATACTTGACATCGCCCCATTCGGTCTGGAACACCAGCGTCCACTGCGAGCCGCTGTTCATATCCTCCCAGAAATTGAAACGCGCCGTGTTGATCGCGATCCGTTTGGGAACCGTGGTCACATTCTGCGCTACCGAAACGTACGGCAGGTTCACCTCCAGATAGCCCGGATAGACCGAAACGTAGTTGTTCCACTGGTTCAGCGCCTTCTCCGGCCCGTCGAACTCCGGCGTCATCTGCGAAGCCGAAAAGGTGAAGTTATGCGTTTTGAGGGAGTTGGTCAGCTGCTGCACCATCGCCTGCTGGCGTTCGGTACGTCTGGCGTCGCGCACCTCTTTTTTCGTGTAATCCTGCGCCATCGCCGTAGCGACCAGCGATACCATCAGAATAGATAAGAATAACTTTTTCATGGTTTTGGAATTTAAATACGGTTGGTAAATTATTGGTTTGTTGCATGTATTTTTTGGACAATTTCCGTGCCAAATAAAATTGCATCAAATTTGCTGAATTCTTCCTATCTTGCTTTCCGACCGACCCGGAAGCGGCCTGCGCCTACGTTTTGGCGGGTCAGCTTACAGGAATTACCTTTGCGATACGAAAAACGCATAACGATGCAGATAAACAGAAAGATAGCGATCTTGAGCCTCCGTGCGGGGATCGCGCTTTTGCTCGGCGGAACTCCTCTCGCCTCCGCACAGGGGTTCAGTTCTTCGCCCCCGCTGACCGACAGCACGCGGGTATTGACCTTGCAGGAGGCCATCGAACTCAGCTACCGGCAGAACCCGGCGCTGGAAGCCCAGCGCATTGCGCGCGAAGCGTCCGTCGACCGCCGCAAATCGGCCTGGGGCCTCCGGATGCCGCAACTGGGGGTGTCGGCGGCCTATACCTATATGTCGGAAGATATCAAGGCATTCGACCTGAACGCCGAAAAGGACGCCGCGCTGCAATATATCGGTCAACTGCCGCTCCCCTTCCCCATTCCGCCGGAGATTATCCAGGCTGCCAAAGGGCTCGACCTGAGCCTGACCCTCCAGAAGCAACAGTTCGCCGTGGTAGGGGCTTCGGTAGTCCTGCCTTTGTATATGGGCGGCAAGATCAATGCGGCGGTCAACGCGGCCAAGATCGATATCGAAAAGAGCGACCAGAACGCTCTCAAAGCGCAAACCGACCTCTTCGCGGAGGTTGTCGAACGCTATTACGGGCTTTCGCTGGCCCACCATGTCCTCCGGGTGCGGGAAGAGGTGACGGCCGGGATGCGCAAACACCTCGACGACGCGGAAAAGCTGGAGGCGAACGGCATGATCGCCTCGACCGAAAAGCTCTATGCGGAGATGTTCCTCGCCAAGGCGGAAGGGGAGCAGACCGCGGCGGCCCTGCAAATCGGAACCGTCAACCGGGCGTTGGGCGCCTCGCTGAACCAGACGGCCGACTACCTGCCGATCACGGCCCTGTTCATCATCGACGAACTCAGGCCGCTCTCCTACTACCGGCAAAAGGTAAAGCAGAACAGCCCGATCCTCAAACAGGTGGAGCTGACGCGGCG
>JAJBVQ010000252.1 GCA_020859745.1 Rikenellaceae bacterium | reverse complement strand
ACCGAGTACTACACCTCGCAATCCTATAAGCCGACCCGCAAAGTGGCCGAAAGCTCCCAGACCGGGCCCGCCACCGTGATTATCTCCGGGATCGGCCTGGGGATGCTCTCCACCGCCATACCGGTGATTACCATCGCTTTGGCGATTATATTGGCCTTCCTGTGCGCCATCAATTTCAACGTCGCCGACATGCTCACCGCGCAGAACCTCTCGCTGGGGCTGTACGGCATCGGGATCGCCGCCGTCGGGATGCTCTCCACGCTGGGGATCACGCTGGCTACGGACGCCTACGGACCTATTGCGGATAACGCCGGCGGCAACGCCGAAATGTCCGGACTGGGCGAAGAGGTGCGCAAACGCACCGACGCTTTGGATGCCTTGGGGAACACTACCGCCGCCACGGGCAAAGGGTTTGCCATCGGCTCGGCGGCGCTGACCGCCCTGGCGCTGATGGCCTCCTACCTCGAAGAGATCAAGATGGGCCTCCAGCACATCGGCGTCAAGACCATCGAAGTGCTGGGCAACGCCGTGCCGGTGGAGACCGCCACGATACCCGACTTTATGGAGTACTACCAGGTCAACCTGATGAACCCGAAGGTATTGATCGGGGTCTTCATCGGCTCCATGATGGCCTTCGTTTTCTGCGGGCTGACCATGAACGCCGTGGGCCGTGCCGCGCAGAGCATGGTCGAGGAGGTTAGGCGGCAATTCCGCGAGATCAAAGGGATACTGACCGGCGAGGCTACGCCCGACTATGCCCGCTGCGTGGCCATCTCCACGAAAGGGGCGCAGCACGAGATGCTGCTGCCGTCGATCCTGGCTATCGTCGCGCCGATCGTCACGGGGATCGTCTTCGGCGTGGCCGGTGTGCTGGGGCTCTTAGTCGGAGGGCTGGGCGCCGGGTTTGTGCTGGCTATTTTTATGGCCAACTCCGGCGGCGCGTGGGACAACGCCAAGAAATACATCGAGGAGGGCAACCTCGGCGGCAAAGGTTCCGAGCACCACAAGGCGACCGTCGTGGGCGACACCGTGGGCGACCCGTTCAAGGATACCTCCGGGCCGTCGCTGAACATCCTTATCAAGCTGATGAGCATGGTTTCCATTGTCATGGCCGGGCTGACCGTGGCGTTCAGCATTCTGTAACCGCTCTTTTACGGACGCTTCATGCGCGGTACGGCTTTTCGAGCCGTACCGCGTATTTGTTTTCGCCGCTCCGGCAACACAAGGCAGCGTTAAGATTTTGCGGCAGTATTCGGCCGGAATTCGATGCTTACCGTTCCTCCGTGGGCTGCGGCCGGAAAAAATCCAGCGTCAGCGGGCAGGCGATATGTTCTCGGCCGCAGCCTGCGGAGGAGCTGCAACGTAGGTGCGGGCCTCCCGCAGCGGGAGGCCCGCAATCTTGGGGTAATCACAGCCTTACGCTCGGCGCGAGCACGCGCACCGGGCGGCCGACCCGAAACTAACTAAAGGAGATAAAAAGTTCCCGCGGCAGCGGCCGGTCCGCAGCCTCGCCGGGCGGAGGACCGCCCCCTTATGGCGATGCAAACTCTAACAAAAGCCCTGACAGGGCCGTTCCCCGCAGGCTGCGACCCGAAAACGACAGAGCGGGCTGCAATCCGACAGATGAGTAGACCGATTCTTTGGTACGGACCGAATCGGATTGAGCGAGCCGCCATTCGTCAGAATGGCCGGGCCTGCCGCCAGGCGGCTTTGCGGCTTCCGCCCGGGCCGGGCGCCCGAATCGGGCAGTTACAGCCAGTAAGACAGGCAACGCCTGCGCACCAGCGGTGGCCCGGTCGCGCGGACGCGTTGCGTCTTTTAATGGCATTTGCATTGCAATTAGCATTGTAAGGGCGCGGGGGGACGCGCGCCGGGACAAATAAGGCCATAGCCTACTCTCCGCGTCAGCGGTCGCCGCAATAAGGCTGTGAGCTATTAGCGTGTACCGTGGGGAGCGCCGGGCGGACCCATTGGGTCTTTTGCCGGTGTTTTGAAGAATTCAAGGGGGGCCGGGCGCCCGAATCGGGCAGTTACAGCCAGTAAGACAGGCAATGCCTGCGCGGCAGCGGTGGCCTGCCCTTTAGCATAATCCCGGAGCCAGCGGAGGCAAACGAGCATCGCGAGTTGCAGACCTCCGCCCGGGGTGGCTCCGGGCTGTGCGACCTAACGGTCGCAGGTAAGTGAGAAAAGTTCCCGCGCCAGCGGTGGCCTCGGGCACTGCGACGGCCCTTAGGGTCATGCAGACCCTAATAAAAGCCCCGACGGGGCCGGCGCGGGGGCGATCGCGCCGAGGACAAATAAAGCAATAATAAAAGCCCCGCGGCGAGCGGAGCGAGCTGCATAGGGTCGAGAGCGAATAGTTGAATTTCCGCGTCAACGGGCGGCCGCCGCCTGCGGGTCTGACGCATACGGAGCGCAAGCGCAGTATTAACTTCGCTGCGCTCGTTTTTGGCGTCGCCTTTCTCGCGCTAGCTCGCCAAAGTCCGCCAGCGGCCTCTGGCCTCGCCACGCCGCTCGATTCTCCTTGCCGTTCGGTAAAACGAGCAAGTTCGTTTTACTCTCACTGGCAGCGTCGATTGCGGCTTCCCGCCGGGGAGGCGGTCGCCGGACGCTGCGCGTCGTCCGTTCATCGCCTCGGATATAAAGAAGGTCCCGCGTCAGCGCCGGGCCGCGCTGGCCGAACCAATAAAAGGATGGCTCCGGGCTGCACGACCTCAAGGTCGCAGGTAAGCGAGCAAAGTCCCTGCGACACCGGGCGGGGCGCAACGGCAAAAACCTTAAGGGCAAATACAGAACCGTCCTGTAAAATGCAGCCCCGCCATTACCCGCAAACGGAACGCCTCTGTTTTCCCGAAAGGGAAACAGAGGCGCACAGACCCTATCAACACAAGGGCTACTTCTTATATTTGAGCCTCGACCGGGTGATCGTGCTCTCCTGGATCGGCTTGTGCGGCTTCGAGGCGATATTGAACTGTAGGCCGAACCCCACCGACTGGTAGATCTGCAGGTAATCCCACGGTTTGGGCACCCGCCCCTCCGCCCGCTTATCCTGCGCCTTCGGGGTGGTGATCTGGTCGTTATAGATCATATTGACGATCACCGACGCCGAGATCACGTTCGTAAACTTGAAATTCAGCGTGTTCTCCCACGTGGCCGACGGCGCGAACGTGTAGTTCCAGAACGACTCCAGTTTGGTAATATACTCAATCTTCTCCTTGGCGAACTTCGTCTTGTAATTGAGGCGGAACTGTGCACCGATCTCCGCCTTGAACTTCGGGTTCTCCTTCTTCGGGTCGATCCCGAATCCCCCTTTGCGCGCCAGCGAATCGTTCAGCACGAAAGTCATCTTTCCCGCGATCGGGGCCAGCAGGATGTTGAGCTTCTTGCTCGGCGGCTCGTACGTGAAACCGCCCGATATTTCGACCGTACCCGGCGCCATGAACGACGACTTCCAGACCTTGGGCTGATCCTTGGGATAGTCGTAACTCTTGGAGAACTGCGACTTCCAGATCAGCGAGCTGGAGAGTTTCCACCGTTCCGAGATATTCCAGCTCGGCGTAATCGAGAGGTTGAAATAGTCCACGTTCTTGCGCGTCTGCCCCGTCGTGCGCATCAGGCCGTACTTCGCATCGAACACCGTTCTGATGCTGAACACCGGGGCCGTGTAATTGTGTTCGAAATTGAACGACGCCAGGCCCGAATAGGAGTTGTCGCCCCCCTGTTGCCAGTTGTTGAAACTCACCTGCGTCACCTGCAGGCCCGGCTTTATGGCATAACTGTTCCGCTGTTTGGAACGCAATTTGCGCAGGTATTTGTCGTACGCATCGCTGTACAGCTCGAACTTCAGCTCCGTGGTCGGTTTGACCGGCTTGATAAGCGTGTCCGGCACCGTTTCGAGCGGCACCGCCTGTTTTTTCGGATTGAACTGCGCCGACGCAGTCCCCCCGCACAGCAGCAGGATCAGCGCCGGAACCAGCGGATTTTTGAGCAGAATGTGTAGCTTTGTAACCATAGGCATCAGGCGGGCCCAAACCCCGACAGTGGTATAAAACGCAAATTTACAAAAAACCTTAAGAACACAGTATGAAATATTTCGGAGCACACGTCAGCGCGGCCGGAGGGGTCGAGAACGCTCCGCTGAACGCGCGGAAGATAGGCGCCGGGGCCTTCGCCCTCTTTACCAAGAACCAGCGGCAGTGGGTCGCCGCCCCCCTCACCCCCGCACAGATCGACAGCTTCAAGGCCAACTGCGCCGAAAACGGGTACAAGCCTTTCCAGATTCTGCCTCATGACAGTTACCTGATCAACCTGGGCCACCCCGACGCGGCAGGGCTCCAAAAATCACGCCAAGCCTTCGGCGACGAGATGAAGCGCTGCGAGCTGCTCGGCCTCGACCGGCTCAACTTCCACCCCGGCAGCTCGCTCAAGGAGATATCCGACGAGGCGTGCCTCGCGCTGATCGCCGAATCGATCAACCTGGCGCTGGAGGCCACCAGCGGCGTGACCGCCGTGATCGAGAATACCGCGGGACAGGGATCGAACCTCGGCTGGCGTTTCGAACACCTCGCCTACATCATCGACCGGGTACAGGACAAGAGCCGCGTGGGGATCTGCATCGACACCTGCCATGCCTACTCCGCCGGTTACGACCTGCGCACGGCTGCGGCCTGCGAGGCGACTTTCGCGGAGCTGGACCGGGTGGTGGGGCTGAAATACCTCAAAGGGATGCACCTGAACGACGACCTCAAGGCGCAGGGCAGCCGGGTGGACCGCCACGCCCCGCTGGGCGAAGGGACGCTGGGCATCGAAGCGTTCAAATACATCGCTGCCGATCCGCGTTTCGACAATATGCCCCTGATCCTGGAAACTCCGGACGAAAGCCGCGGGCCGGACGAGATCGCGCAGCTATACGCTTTCGCGGGGCAGCCGGGGCCGGGAA
>JAJBVQ010000020.1 GCA_020859745.1 Rikenellaceae bacterium | reverse complement strand
ATGCACGGCCAGACCGACGACTAGACAGGGGGCCGCTATTTCCGGGCTACCGACAACATAAAGCTGTTCTAGATCTACGCCGAGATCAACCAGCTGGAGAAGGCCAAGGTCGAGGTCGAGAACTTCGTGAAATATTCCGAGGTTTACCACCTGTGGCTGCTGTTGGCCGTGGGGCTGCTTTTTGTTGAAATACTGTGCCGCTACCTGTTTTTGCGGCAAATACCGTAGTGAAATAACCGTTCGTTTAAAAAGCAGGCTGGCTAAACTGCCGCGTCAGCGGTCGGCCCGAAGCCTCCGGCAGCGGAGGGCTGAAATGAGGTAGTTACAGTCCTGACGGAGTGCCCGCGGCACCCTCCGCAGGCTTCGGGCCGGGTACGAATAGTCAAATCGCCGCGCCCGCTGGTGGGGCATTAATTATTTTCGGGCTGAAGCCTGCGGCTGTTAATTAGGGTAGTTACAGCCCATTCGGAGTTCCTGCGCATCCTTTCGGCTGCCCGGAGAATTGAAAGTTTCCGCGTCAGCGGTGAGCCGCGCCCAAGCGCCTTCGGCGCTTCGCCCGGAGGGCGCGGCTCAAACCCGAAAGAGCGAGCTTTGTTCCTGTATTAGCCCGAGTACGCGGCGATTCCCCAAAAACCGCGCTCAAACGGGGAAAATCGCCTTCGGGGCAGGCTGTAGGCGCCGGGCAAAGGGCTATAACCACCTCACACCGCCGGGGCGGCCCAAACGCAACGATATCAATGCGAGCAAGCCATCGGGCAAATCGCAGGTATACTGCTTATGCCCACATTTTAAACGAACCGATAAACAATTTAGGAGAATATGTTCAGATTCGCACAACCCGAATACCTGTGGCTGCTGCTTTTGGTGCCGCTGGCCGTCGTCGTCTATATCCTCTACCGCCGCGCGCAGAAACGGCGGCTCGAACGGTTCGGCGACATGGACGTCATCCGCGGGCTGATGCCCGAAGCATCGCCCAAACGCGTGCGGAACAAATTCATTCTGACCGTTATTGCGCTGATCCTTATGGTTTTGGCCTTGGGGCAGCCCCAGTTCGGCGCCAAGCTCCACGAAGTGACAAGGAAAGGCGTCGAGATCATGCTCGCCGTCGACGTATCCAACAGCATGCTCGCCGAAGACTTCGCCCCCAACCGGCTCGAACGGACCAAGAACGCCGTGGGGCGGCTCATCGAACAGCTCGACAAAGACCGCGTCGGGATGGTCGTCTTCGCCGGCGACGCCTACATCCAGCTTCCCATCACCTCCGACTATATCTCCGCCAAGAGCTTCGTGAGCGGACTGAACCCCAATATGGTGCCCGTCCAGGGCACCTCCATCGCCCGCGCCATCGAAGTGGCCACCCGATCCTTCTCCGACCAGAGCCACCAGAGCCGCGCCATCATCCTGGTGACCGACGGCGAGAGCCATGACGACGACCCCATCGCCGCCGCCCAGGCCGCCCGCGAGGCCGGCGTGGTGATCTACACCGTCGGCATCGGCACCCCCCAGGGCGCCCCCATCAGCATCGGCGGCGAGCCCATCAAAGACGAAGACGGCCAGATGGTCGTCTCCAAGCTCGACGAGCAGACCCTCCAGCAGATCGCCGTGCTGACCGGCGGCAGCTACGTGCGCGCCACCGACCGCAGCATCGGCCTCGACGAGATCCTGCGCCAGATCGGCCGGATGGAGAAAAAAGAGTTCTCCTCCATGGCCTTCGCCGAATACAACGACCAGTTCCACTACCTGCTGGCCGCTGCGCTGGCGGTATTATTGGCCGAATTTTTGATGCTCGACCGCAAGAACAGGATACTGTCCCGCATCTCCGTGTTCAAGTCGTGATAAATTTTAGGGAATGAGTTTTTACGTGGATAGTATGCGCGGAACCGGCTATTTTTGCCGGCCGAGCATGAGCGAGGCCGTGCGGCGACCGGACCCGTTGGGTCTTCTGTTGGTTTTGCATCCCTATTTGCATGACTCGGCGGGAAACCGCGATAGGGTGGTAATTACAGCTTCACGCCCGGCGCGGGCACGCGCACCGCAGGCGGTCGCCCTTACTGTTTGCGCCGCTTCGCGGGGCGAAGCTCCGGCCTGCCCGTTGCCACGGAAACCTCGCCAGAGCCCGGACTGCTGCGAAACCGACACCATGTATGACCACACTGTAAAATACCCCGTAAAAGCATAACTTTGCAGGGCGTAAGCCCTGATACCGTAAGGAATGACAAGCCTCCGCGCCAGCGGTCAGGCCGGAGCCACCCCCGGCGCAGGCCTGCAACCCTCGATAAACTCGGGTGCGGCCTCCGCTGGCTCCGACCCGAATCCGACAGCCCGGAAACTTTGCCAAGGCTCAGACATAAATACCCGCAAAAGCCTAACTTTGCAACCCGATATGACCATGCAGAAGTTTACCACCACACCCCATAGCAGCCCCCGTTCGCGGTGGCTGTCCCTGCTATTGGCATTGCCCCTGCTGCTCGCCCTGCGTCCCGCAGCCGCCCAGAACGTGCAATTCGAAGTGCAGGCCCCCCTGACCGTCGGGCAAGGCCAGCAGTTCCGTATCGAATACGTCGCCTCCTCCACCGATGACATCAGCGCCGGGCAGTTCACCCCTCCCGCGATGCCCGCCGGACTGACCGTGCTCTCCGGGCCGGTGAAAGCCGTCGGCGTGTTTATGAGCAACGTGAACGGCGTGACCGAAAACCGCAACACCAACACCTTCACCTACTGGATGCGGGCCGACCAGACCGGGAAAATGACCATCCATGCCGCCACATTCAGCGTAGGCGGCAAGAGCTATACCGCAAAAGCCACCGTCATCGAATGCGTCGACGGCGGAGCGCAGAGCCGTCAGCCGCAGTCCGGCGGCGGCAGTCGTCAGCAGCAACAGCCCGTCGAGCCCGTCGGCAAGACCTCTGTCGCCCCGGACGACATCCTGCTGCGTATCGAGGTCAATAAGACCGATGTATACAAAGGCGAGCCCCTCGTGGCCAGCCTCAAGATATACACCCAGGTCAACATCGCCGGGTTCGAGAACATCAAATACCCCGCCCTGAACGGCTTCTGGGCCCAGGAGATGGACGTCTCCGGGCAGGGCGACAGCCGCGCCACCTTGGGCGGCAAAGTGTACCACACCCAGGTACTGCGGCAGTGGCTGCTCTATCCCCAGCGCACCGGCACCATCGAGATCGAGCAGGCCCAGTTCACCGCCATCGCCCAACTCGTGACCCAGATGCCCGCCACCGGGTCGCCTTACGACCTGTTCTACGGCGGCGCGCCCCAGATTCGGAACGTGTCCGTCAAGCTGGCCTCGCCCGTAGTCCGGATACGCGTCAAGGAGCTTCCGCAGCCCCAGCCCGCCGACTTCTCAGGCGCCGTGGGGCAGTTCGAGCTTACCGGCGTGGTCTCCGGCGACCGCTTTCCCGCCAACAGCGCCGGCTCCATCACCCTCCGGCTCAGCGGCACCGGGAACTTCCCCCTGATCGAAGCCCCGCGCATCACCCTGCCCGCCGCCTTCGAGCAGTTCGACATGAAGACCAGCGAGCGGCTCACCAACACCGCCCGCGGCACCACCGGCGAGAAAACCTACGAATTTCCCTTTATCGCCCGCGCCGAAGGGAGCTACACCATTCCCGGCGTGCGGTTCTCCTACTTCGATCCCTCTTCCGGCCGGTACAACACCCTTTCGACCCCCGACTTCCCGGTCGAGATCCTGCGCGACGAGGGCGGCGGGGCGGCGGGGCTGGGCATGGTCTCCGGGGTGACCAAAGAGGACTTGAAGATGCTCGGCTCCGACATCCGTTTCATCCGTATGGGCGACCCCGGGCTGGTGCGGCAGGGCAGGGCCTTCCTTTGGTCGTGGACGTGGTTCGCCGCCGTGATCGTGATGGCGGCGGCCTTCGCGGCCCTCTTGTTCTACTTGCAGAAAAGCATCCGCGAACGCGCCGACATCGTGCGCGTCAAGACCAAGAAAGCCAATAAGGTGGCCCTGCGGCGTTTGAAGCGCGCCAAGACCTACATGGCCGCCGGCAAGGAAGGGCCGTTCTTCGAGGAGATGCTGCGCGCTTTGTGGGGTTACATGGGCGACAAACTGGCCATCGACGTGGCCAACCTGACCAAAGAGCGCGTGCAGCACGTGCTCGTCGTGGAGCGCGGCGTGTCCGAAGAGCAGGCCCGCGAGTTCCTGAGCCTTATTTCCGAATGCGAGTTCGCCCAGTATTCGCCCGCCGCCGGGGTGCCGATGGACAAGGCCTACAACGCCGCCCTCGACCTGATCGGCCGTTTCGAGAACAAGATATGATGCAGATTATGAATACTATATATGAATCCTTGAGAAATACGGTCGGCCGGGCCGCCGGGTGCGGTTCGACGGAATATACACCTGCGTTGCGGCCCGAAGGGTCGCCGGCCTCTGCGCCGGACGGCTTTCAGCCGTCGGGGGGGGCGGCGCGAGGCCGAAGCCGGGAAAAGTTATTCGCCGGTTTCGCCCACGCTGGCTACGGACTGCGCATGGCATTCGCTGCCATAGCCTTATTCCTTGCTCCCGCCGCCGTTCAGGCCGCCGCGGCCCCCGATGCCCCGATGGGCGACACCGTGGCCGTAGCCTCCACTGACACCAGCGCCGTGCTGACCGCCGAGGCCCCCGTGGCCGCTACAGGGGGCGATCGGATACCGCCCGACTCGCTGTGGGCCCGCGCCAACGCCGCCTACAGCAACGGCAGCTACCGGCAGGCCGTGGAGTTCTACGATGCCCTGCTCGCCGAAGGGGTGCACAGCGGGAAACTTTACTACAACCTCGGCAACAGCTGGTTTAAACTGGGGCGGATGGGGAAAGCTATCTTGAACTATAACCGCGCTTTGCTTTTGGACCCCACCGACGAGGACACCCAGTACAACCTCGCCATGGCCAACGCCCGAATCGTTGACAAGATCGACGCCGTGCCCGAGTTTTTCCTCAAGACCTGGCTGCGCGACCTGGGGCTGGTGCTCAGTTC
>JAJBVQ010000193.1 GCA_020859745.1 Rikenellaceae bacterium | reverse complement strand
GCACCGCCCCCCGCCCACCCCCCCCCCCCCCCCCGCGCCCCCCCCCCCCACCCCCCACCCCACCCCCCCCGCCCCCCCCCCCGCCGCGCGCGCCCCCGGCCTCACACCCCCCCCCAGCGTCCCCCCCCGCCGGACGCGCCGCGCCCGGGGTATTGGCCACATCGACTTTTCCTTTCTTGATCCGGTTGCGCTTGCCGCGCTCGCCCGCACCGCGTCCCCGGTCGTACACCGGCAACTCCATTTTCCCCACGATCTTCGGCCCGGCGAGCTTGTTGGCATCATCGTTGGCCCGGAACACTTCCGGTTCCTTCGCCGCTACCGCACCTTCGGCAGCCTGTCCCTCCGCAGGCGTCGCCTCCGCAGCCGGTTTTTCCGCCTTCACCGCCACAGTCTCCGCCACCGTTTTCGGCGCAACCTCAGCCCCTTTGGAATCCGCCGCAGGAGCCGTCTTCACAGTCTCCGCCGCAGGTTTCTCCGCCTGCACCGCTTTCGGTTCGGCAACAGCTTTCGGCGCAGCCGGAGCCGCCTTCGAGACCGGCGCGGCTTTCTTCTTGTCCCCGTCCAGATCGAGTTTCCCCACCACCTTCGGCCCGCTCAGAGCTTCGACCGGCGTGGAGAACACCGCGTTGGTCTTGACGTTGACCACCTCGTCGTCAGCCTTCTCCGGCGCTTTGCCCGCAGCCGGGGCCGTATCGTTATCATGCAGCGAAACGCTCTCCTTCACCGGTTTGATCTTCTCCCGGATATTGACCTTCTCCACACTCTTCCCCCCGAACTCGCCCCGGACGAGCTCCACGGCCTGCGGATCGAGGATGGTGCTCGGCCCGTGTTCCACTTTGATGCCCTTCTTCTCCAGGAACTCCACGATGGTTCCCTGGCCGACGTTGTACTCGCGTGCGACGCCGCTCAATCTGACTTTTGTCTGTTTCTCTGCCATGTATCTGTCTTTCCTCTTTTTTAACTACTGCCGGATTATCGGCCCGGCCGCCTTAATTCCGTTACGGTTTCCGGTGCGGTGCGCTCGCGCCCGCACCGGATAAAGTGCTACTCGAATTCCGAGCGCAGGATGCGGAGCACCTCCTGAATGGTCTCCATCTCCAGGTCGGTCCGTTTGGCCAGGTCGTCCGGGTTCTGCGCCAGCACCCGTTTGGCCGTGTCGAGGCCGATCTTTTTGAACTGGTCGATGATCCACGGTTCGATCTCGTCCGTGAATTCGGTCAGGTCCACATCCTCCTCGTCCTCCTCGCCCGTTTCGCGGTAAACATCTATGTCATATCCCGTCAGCATGCTCGCCAACCGGATATTCAGCCCGCCCTTGCCGATAGCCAGCGAAATCTCGCTCGGCTTGAGGTGCACTTCCGCCGTCTTGGTCTCCTCGTTGATGTCGATGGACAAGACCTTGGCCGGATTCAGCGCACGCTGGATCATCAGGCTCGGATTCGAGGTGTAGTTCACCACGTCGATATTCTCGTTGCGCAGCTCCTTCACGATCCCGTAAATGCGCGACCCTTTAACTCCCACACAAGCCCCTACCGGGTCGATCCGTTCATCGTACGATTCCACCGCCACCTTGGCCCGCTCGCCCGGAATGCGGACGATCTTCTTAATCGTAATCAGCCCGTCGAAAATCTCCGGCACCTCCAGCTCGAACAGCCGTTCCAAAAACTCCGGAGCAGTCCTCGACAAAATGATCTTGGGCGTGTTGTTGATCATCTCGACCTTCGACACGATCGCCCGCACCGTATCCCCTTTGCGGAAAAAGTCGCTCGGTATCTGCTCCGACTTCGGCAGCAACAGTTCGTTGTCCTCGTCATCCAGCACCAGTATCTCCCGTTTCCACACCTGGTACACCTCGCCCGTGATAATCTCCCCGACCCGTTCGGTATATTTCGCGAACAGATTGGCCTTCTCCAGATCCATGATCCGCGAGGCGAGGTTCTGCCGGATCGCCAGCACGCTCCGCCGCCCGAAGTCCGAGAATTTCACCTCCGTAGCCACCTCTTCGCCCACCTCGTAAGTGGGATCGATCTTTTTGGCATCGCTCAGGCTGATCTGGGTGTTCTCGTCCAGCACGTCGCCGTCCTCCATCACCAGCCGGTTGCGCCAGATCTCGAAGTCGCCGCTCTCGGTGTTGATGATGATATCGAAATTCTCGTCCGACCCGTAAGTCTTCACCAGCATGTTGCGGAACACATCCTCCAGCACGCTCACCATCGTGGCGCGGTCGATATTCTTCAGTTCCTTGAACTCGGCGAAAGTGTTGATCAGGTTTATTGTTTCCATCGCTCTTTGTCTGCATTCCCTCCCCCGTCCGGGACAGAGGGCATTAGGTATATGATTTGTTTTTAATCCGTTTTTATTTGAACTCGAAATGTTCGGTCACCGCCTTGGTATCCGCCAAAGCGACCTGTTCCCTCCGCTCCACGACCTCTTTCCGCTTCTTGCCCGGCAACAGCTCCTTCACCTCGTACATCACCTCGATGGCCGACGGCACATCCTCCGCCGCATCGTTATCGTACCCGATGCCGCAAAGCACCGACCCCACGAGTTTCCGCCCATCCTTGAACAGCACGTCCACCCGCGGCAATGCGTCCCCGGCCAAAGCCCGCCGCATCAGTTTCTGGTACTGCCGCCCCAGTTTCAGCGGCTGGCCCAACCCCGCCGACATCACCGTCAGCGAAAAGTCGGCCTCCTCCACGACGCCGTCCGTTACGGTTCCGGGTAGCACCTCGGCCAGCTTCGTCGAGATCTCCCGGTTCAAAACAGCGCAGTCGTCGATCCCCACCCCCAGCAATCGTCCTTCACTATCCGTCCCGTCACCATCCACCGCGACTTCGATTTCGTCCACCCCCGCGGCACCCCCTTTGCAGGCAATATCCACCACAAAGAATCCCCGCTCCGCCCACGGCGAGCTTTCGCCTTCGACAACCGAGTAAACCGCATCCCGCACCAATGCCTTGTAATCCATAAACCTTCCGGTTTTAAAACACGAAACGGAGGTTAATCACCCCCGTTTCAAAAATCCCCCGTCACGAACGTCCATTCGTAACGCTGCAAATATATGCAATATTATGTACTTATGCAAATACCGCCCCCGAATATTATTCTTCGTCCTGGTCTTTGGTCCGGCTCTGGTACGGCTTGATCACCCCGCGCTTCGATCCGGCGAAGAACGCCAGCATCTCGCGCCTGGCCTCCGAATCGGGCATCTGCTCCTCCAGTATCTGGCAGGCTTTGCCGTACGAATAGCCGTTCTGGAACATGATGCGGCAGATGTCCATGATCTCGTTGACCTGCGCGCTGTCGAACCCGCGCCGCCGCAGCCCGATCGAATTGACCCCCACATACGAAGCCGGATTGTGCGCCACCTTGATGAACGGCGGAATGTCCTTGCCCACCATCGTCCCGCCGCTGGTCATGGCGTGTTTTCCGACCCGGCAGAACTGGTGGATGGCGGTATGCCCCCCCAGGATCGCCCAGTCGTCCAGTTCGACCTCGCCCGCCAGCGAAACGTTATTGGCCAGGATGCAGTGGCTCCCCACCACGCAGTCGTGCCCCACATGCGCGTACGCCATAATGAGCGTGTCGCTCCCCACGATCGTCGTCCCCCGTGCCGCCGTGCCCCGGTTGATCGTGGCGCACTCGCGGACCATCGTCCTATCGCCGATCACCGCCGTGGTCTCCTCGCCCCGGAACTTCAAGTCCTGCGGTATGCCCGCGATCACCGCACCGCTGAAAATTTTACAGTCCCGTCCGAGCACCGCCCCGTCGTTGATGACCGAGTTGGGCCCGATCCAGCTCCCGTCACCGATGGTCACCTTACCGGCGATGTATGCAAAAGGTTCTACCGTGACGTTCTCGCCCAGTTTAGCGTCCGGATGGACATAGGCTAAGGGATGTATCATAAGATTCGAATGGTCTGAAATGGGTATTCCGTAGTATGGATTTTATTTGTTTTTGGACACGAGGGCCATCAGTTTCGCCTCGGTGGCCAGCGTGTCGCCTATGTAAGCCCGCGCGTCCATCCTGACGATCCCGCGGCGGATCGGCTCCGAAAGCCGCAGTTCGAACTGGAGCGTGTCGCCCGGCACCACTTTGTGCCGGTATTTCACCCCGTCGATGGTCATGAAATAGGTCGAATAGTTCTCCGGGTCGGGCACCGTGCTCAGCGCCAGGATGCCCCCGCACTGAGCCATGGCCTCCACGATCAGCACCCCCGGCATCACCGGTTCGTCCGGGAAGTGCCCCACGAAGAACGGCTCGTTCATCGTGACGTTCTTGATCCCCACGACCGAATCGGCCGTGATGTCGATGATCTTGTCCACCAGCAGGAACGGCGGGCGGTGCGGCAGCGTCGCCTTGATGCGGTTGATGTCGTAAACCGGCTCCGCGTTCGGGTCGTACTTGAACGTCGGCCGGTCCGCGTCGCGTTTGATATTCTTCCGCAGCATTTTGGCGAACTCCGTGTTGGCCTTATGCCCCGGCCGTGTCGCGAAGACGCGCCCTTTGATACGCATCCCCACCAACGCCAAGTCACCAAGCAGATCCAGCAGTTTGTGCCGCGCGATCTCGTTGTCGAAATGCAGGTCGAGGTTGTTGAGGTACCCCTGCCGGTCGGCGGCCACCCCTTCGCGCCCGAACAGCTTGCCGATCTCGGCCGCCTTGGCCGCGTCCACCGGCTGCTCGACGATCACGATGGCGTTGTCCAGATCGCCCCCCTTGATCATATTGTTCTGGATCAGCGGCTCGATCTCGTGCAGGAAGACGAAGGTGCGGCTCGGCGCCACCGTCTTGCCGAAATCGTCGCCGTTTTCGGCCGCCAGCGAGAAGACCGCGTACTGTTTCCCCACCACCTTGGAGTCGAAATCGACGTTCACCACCGCTGAGAAAGTGTCGTCCGGATAGGCGACAATCTCCCGCCCCCCGTCCAGGGTCAGGGTGGTCTTTTCCGAAATTGCGTAGTACTTCCGGTCTTGCGCCTGGGCGACCACACCGGCC
>JAJBVQ010000083.1 GCA_020859745.1 Rikenellaceae bacterium | reverse complement strand
TCGTAAGGCAACCTCGGCGCACCCGCCACATTCAGCTCCTTCATCAGCTCGCCCAGCTGCGCCGACGGTCCCGGCAACGCCCTGAGCGCCGGATCGAACGCCTGAGCGCGCGGCACCACCCGATTCGTGAGGTTGTAATTCATGGCATAGACCCGGTCGGCCACCGTCTTGAACAGCGGGCCCGCCAGCGACACCCCGTAATAGGGCTTTTTGGAACCCTCCGGATGGTAAGTCTTCAGCGCCACGATAATGGAATATTTCGGTTTGTCCGCCGGCAGGTAGCCCACCATCGAGCCGAGGTAGTGCCTCCCGCCGGTGCTGCTGCGGTAGCCGTGGCGGCCGATAGCCACCTGCGCCGTGCCCGTCTTGGCCGCGATCCGGTATTTCGGATTCCGGAGCATCTTGCCCGTCCCGTTGACAACCACCCCTTCCAAAGCCCGCTGCACGTTCCGCAGGGTAGCCTGCGAACAGACGGCCCGGTTGAGCGTGTCGGTCGGGAAACTGCGCACCGTCTTATCGTACTGCCGGAGCTCGCGCACGAACATCGGCTTGACCATCACCCCGCCGTTGGCCACGGCATTATAAAGGGCCAGGGTGTGGATCGGCGCCACGCGGACGGCGTATCCGTAGGACATCATGGTCAAAGTCGTGCCGTCCCAGCCGTTCTTCATGCCCGGATGCTTGACCAGCGGCCGGGCCTCCCCGGCCAACTGTAAATCCAGCGGCTTGTGTATCCCCAGTTTGTTGATGGCATTAACGAACTTGGCCGGCTGGCCGGCGTAGGCCCGGTTCACCGCCTTGGCCATCCCGATATTGGACGATTTTTCGAACACCTGCTGCAAAGTCAGCCCCCCGAAGCCCCCCGCATGCGAATCCACGACTTTGACCGGCCCGATCTGCACCACGCCGTTCTCCGTGTCGATAAAGGTGGAGAGCGGCATGCGGGCGTCGTCCAGCAAGGCGATCAGCCCCGCCAGCTTGAACGTGGAGCCGGGCTCCATACTCATCCCGATGGCATAGTTGTAATCCTCGACCAACGTCCCGTCCGAACGGCGGGTAACGTTCGAGAGGGCCTTGATGTCGCCCGTGGCCACCTCCATCACCGCCACGCAGCCCCAGTCGGCCTCGGCCTCGACGATCCACTCCCGCAGGGCGCTCTGCACCATGTCCTGCATCTCGATATTGAGGGTGGTCACCACGTCGTAGCCGTCCACCGGGTCGATGTTCTGGTCGCTGGCGATCGGCGTCCAGAAGTTTCCCGATATTTTCTGCTTGAGCGTCTGCCCCGGCTGCCCTTTGAGGTAGTCGTCGAAGCCCCCTTCGATCCCCAGTTTCACGCCCGACTGGTTCACGAAGCCGAGCGTGCGCCGGGCCAGCTCGCCGTGCGGATTGACCCGTCGGTTGTTTTCGATGGCGAGGAAACCGCCCCGGTTCGGCCCGAGCCGGAAAAGCGGGAATGTACGGACGACCTGCAATTCGAGGAAATTGACTTTGCGCCGCGTGACCAGGTGGTACCGTTTTTTTTCGGTGTGGGCCTTGACCAGCTCGGTTTTGTATTCCGCGGCGTTCTTGTCTTTGAAAAAACGGGCCAGGCAGAGGCTCAGCGAATCGACGTTGGCGTTGAATAACTCCGGGGTCAGGCCGCCCGCAGCCATGTCCATACGCAGTTCGTAATAAGGGATCGAGGTGGCCAACAGCCGCCCGTCGTCGGAATAGATGTTGCCTCGCGCCCCTTCGATCACCTCGGTGCGGTAGCTGTATTTGTCCGACAGGTCGCGCAGGGCTTTCCCCTCGCTGCCCACCTGGAGCCAGACGACGCGCCCCAGCACGGCCAGCCCCAGCAGCAGGAATAGCACGTACAATACCTTGACCCGCCGCAGGATCGCCTCCTTGATGGGGCTTCGCTGCGGCTTGCCGGGCGTGCCGGCGGACGGGATGGGCGGTGGCGGCGTCTGGGCCATGGATAAAGTCTAATCTTCGATAATATGGGGCGGCGTTCCGTCCTGCACCAGCGGAATGCCGCGCTCTTCGAGCAGCCGCTCGATCTCGCTCTGGCGGGTGAGGGTCATCCGCACGGCCGAAGAGGTGACCGCCTCGGTCTTGAGCTGTTTGAGCTCGTCCGAGATGCGGTCCAGTTCGCCGTGTTTGTGCTGGATATGGAATCCGTTGGCGATATAGAGCAGCATCAGGAAAACGATGTAAACCAGCACCGGCAGCCGCCGCGTGAACTCGTCGTGCGACAGCACGCTGCCGGTGAAGAACTGCCCGATGCGGATACCCCTTTTTTTACGCCGGGCCCGCCCTTCCCCGGCCGAAGCCGGTTCCTCGACGCCCGGTATCTCCTCGGGGCTGACCGGTGCGTCCGGCTCGCGCCAGTCCTCCGGAGTGGCATTCTCGTCAGGCACGGCAACGGCGGGCGGAACCTCCTCCGCCAACGGCATCCCAGCCCACCGATCGTCCTTATGTCGCTTCCTGAACCACATTTTATCTGAGTTGCTGTGCTAAACGGGCTGAAGCCCTGCGTGGCACGCTATTGTTAACTTCGATTCGCTACTCGGTTCCTCCTCGCCGTTCGGCCATGGGGTAGTTACAGCCCGGACGGAGTGCCCGCGACACCTGGCAGCGTCGGTTGCGGGCCTGCGCCGGGGGAGGCTCCGGCCCGGCATCGGCTATTTTTACTCGAATAATTTTTCCGCCCCCCGCAGTTTCGCGCT
This sequence comes from Rikenellaceae bacterium, assembly GCA_020859745.1. GTDB lineage: Bacteria > Bacteroidota > Bacteroidia > Bacteroidales > Rikenellaceae > Rikenella. The sequence continues at coordinate 2,300 of JAJBVQ010000083.1, read as the reverse complement.
CCGCGCCCGCGGGTTCCGCTCGGTCTCTTCCTCCGTCGGTAAAATGACCTTACCCACCGCCCTGAGCGGTGCGGAAGCCCGTCCGAAAAAGTCTTTCTCGACCTTGCCGTCCGGCGTGCCGCTGCGGATGAAATTCTTGGTCAGCCGGTCTTCCAGCGAATGGTAGGTGATCACGCTCAGCCTGCCGCCCGGAGCCAGCAGCCGGATCGCTTGGGCAAGCATCATCTCCAGCGCCTGCATCTCGCCGTTCACCTCGATCCGCAAAGCCTGGAACAGCTTGGCCCGGAACTTCGACTCCGCTCCCCTCGGCGTCACGCTTTCGATGGCTTGCAATAAGTCCTGAATAGTAACGATCGGCCCGGTTTCGGAACGGTGCCGGATAATGGCGTTCGCCACCCGGAAGCACTTGTCCAGCTCGCCGTAACGCCCGAAAAGGGTCGCCAGCTGCTCCGCCTCGTAAGTATTCACCACGTCCGCCGCCGTCCGCGACCCGCCGTTCCGGTTCATCCGCATGTCCAGCGGCCCGTCGAAACGGAACGAAAAACCCCGCTCGGCAGTATCGAAATGGTGCGACGAAACGCCGAGGTCGGCCAATATGCCGTCCACCTGTTCGAACCCTGCCGCCCGCACGCAGCCGCGCAGGAACCGGAAGTTGTTGTGCACCAGCGTGAGCCGTTTGTCGTCCGGCGCGTTGGCTAGCGCATCGGCGTCCTGGTCGAACGCGATGAGCCGCCCTTTTTTGCCGAGCCGGGCGAGTATCTCGCGCGAATGGCCGCCGCCGCCGAAGGTGACGTCCACATAGACGCCGTCCGGACGGATATTCAGCATATCGACGCTCTCGCGCAGCATGACGGGGTCATGGTATTCGGACATAATCGAAAAACGGACCGTAAAGGGTTAAAATTGGGGTAAAGTTACATTTTTTTTACATTTGCGGCACATATGGAAACCATAGACATAGGACGCCTGCTGCGCAACAAGAATCCCCGGCTGGCGAAGTGGATACCCCGCTTCGTGGTCCGGTGGGTCGAACGGCTGGTGCGGCTCGGAAAGATAAACTACGTGCTGGCCAACTTCGGCGACCAGCCCCCGATGAAGTTCATCCGTTCGACGCTGGACTACATCGGCGTGACCTACACGGTCCACGGCACGGAAAACATCCCGCAGGGGCGGCGGGTGATCTTCGCCTCGAACCATCCGCTGGGAGGGCTGGACGGCCTGATGCTGGCCGAGGCGGTGAACCCGCATGTGCCGTCGGTGAAGCTGATCGTCAATGACCTGCTGATGAACCTCGAACCGCTGGCGCCGATCTTCGTGCCGGTCAATAAGTACGGCTCGCAGAGCGTGGACTACGCGCGGCGGCTGGTGGAGATGTACGAGAGCGACACGGCGGTCATCACCTTTCCGGCGGGCCTCTGCTCGCGGCTGATCCACGGGCAGATCACCGACCCGCCGTGGCGCAGGAACTTCGTCCAGAAAGCCTGGGAGAGCGGGCGGCTGGTGGTGCCGGTCTATATCGAGGGTCGCAACTCGATGTTTTTCTACCGGTTCGAACGGCTGCGCAAGGCGCTGGGGATCAAGCTCAACCTCGGCACCGTGCTGCTGCCCAAGGAGATGTTCGAGCAGAAAGGCAAACACCTTGACATCTATATCGGCGAGCCGGTGGAGCTGACGCAGGAGCATACGATCCGAGAGTGGGTCGACATTATCCGGCGGAAAACTTATGCGCTGAAACCGTAAATATACTGATGCGGAATCGTGATGCGGTGGATGGACAACGACGTTGCTCATCCACCGCATCATTATTGCCGTAGATTCCTACGACCGGAAAAGAAGGCCCGCTCCGCAGGGAATCGTTGGTTTAAAATAGCGAATAAATATTTGACCATAACCATCTTCGCCCGCGCGCAAGGGTACAGAACTATTCCGCCGGGCCGCCTCCGCACAATAAAAATTTCACGGAACGCGATTTATCATTACTTTTGTCCTTCTATTCAGATAACAGACAGCCAGATACGAAAATATGACGATGGAACCGATCATCGAGCCGGTCGACCGCGAACTGCTCGAAGCCGAGCTTACCCCGGAGCGCATATGGCGCAAGACCAATAAGGGCGGCAACGTACTCTACACCCTGACCGCCGCCGAATGTCCCAACGTGATGCGGGAGATCGGGCGACTGCGCGAGGTCTCGTTCCGCGACGGGGGCGGGGGCACCGGCAAGAGCATCGACATCGACGAGCTGGTCGAGGTCGGGGGGGGGGGCACCCCGCTGCTCGGATGGGCCCCGGCGCCGCGCC
>JAJBVQ010000032.1 GCA_020859745.1 Rikenellaceae bacterium | reverse complement strand
GAGGATGTCGACCCGACTCAAAAATAGGAACTCATGCAAAAGCCTAAGATATTCCGCATAATACTGTTGTCCGTCATGTCGCTGCTGGCCGTGTCCTGCAACAAATCTGCCGAGGATGACTTTTCGGGGCGGGAGGCCCGCCTGGCGCTGGCGCTCCTGACCCGGAACGGCAGCGGCGACCTTGTGCTGAGCGGTGAAGACGAATTCACCAGCCTGGCTGTCTATATATTCAACAACGATAACGGCGACCTGGAGTTCTCCGAGCTGATCACGGATTTCACCCCGGCCTCGGCGGCCAGCAGCTACACCCGGTCGGTACACGTGACACAAGACAAGAAGGCGGTCTACGCCATCGCCAACTACGCCGGCCATAGCTTTACGGCGGGGGGGCAGCCGGTGACCCTCTCGGCGAACACCGCCAAATCGGTGCTCGACGCGCTGGAGGTCTCCGCCACCGATTTTTCGGGCGGCGATATTCCCATGGTCGGAAAGACGACGGTGGAGATGTCGTCGGTCGCAGTCAATGCTACGATGGAGATGGAGAGGCTTGTGGGGCGCTTGGACTTGCACGTATACAAGACCGCGGCGCTGACAGACGACGTGGTGGAGCTGGTCTCGATCGAGTTTTGCAACCAGGTTGTCGGCAGCAACGTCCAGTACCAAAGCCCGGCGATGCCGACCGGAAGCATATACCGGACGGAGACCTATGCGCCTTCGACGGCCAAATACCTCGAAGTGGTGCCGGACGATGCGGTCTACGCCACCCTCGGGCCGGAGGATGCCGAGAAATCTTTTTACAGTTTCCAGAACCTGTCCGGAGAGAGCGATCCGGGCAACGCGCAGCCCGACGACGCGACGACACCTTATCTGTTGGTCAATGTGAAAGTGAACGGCGCGCCGGTCACCTACCGCGGCGACCTTCGGAACCTGGCGGGACTGTACGACCTGGAGCGCAACAAGGTCTACCGGGTCAAAGCGCTGATCGGCGAGCCGACCGGCATGCTCTACCTGCGTATCGACGTGCTGGACTGGGAAACGGAACTTTCGGCGATCACCTATGACCAACTCGCTTCGACCCTGACGGGTCTGGATCAGGGAGCCGGGGACGGCGAGGTATCGCAGTCCCAACCTGCGACCTATGAATTCACCCTCACGGCGCCCGAAGGGGCGGTATGGAGGGCCAACCTCACCAACGGACTCGATTTCCGGTTCGTTTCCGGCGGGGGCTTCGTCTCGCAGGGCATAGCGCGCGCGGGGGCCTATACCATACGGATAGAGCCGACGCGGAGTTTCTCCGCGGCGCAGGATCGCGAAACCCTGTTCTACATCGTCGCCGACGGCAAGAAGGTGACGATCAATCCCGACGGGGCGGGCGGCAGCTTCGACCAGGGGCGGATGTACCCGGGAACCGAGACGGACATTTTGATCAAACAAATACAATAAGAGTGTCATGATAAGAAAGCATGCAATATTATCGGCCTTAACGCTGGCTGCGCTGTTCTTCGCAACCTCGTGTGCGAAGCAGCCCGGCATGGCGGAGCCGGGGGGCACGGGCGGCCTGACCCTTCAGGTCGCCCTGCCGCAGGAGCAGCTCACGAAGGCGGAAGAGGCGGGGGTCGATGCGCTGAACGAGAATAAGGTCTCCGCGCTCGACGTCTTCATATACCGTGAAGGGGAGCAGGCTTGCGCCCACTACGAGCGGATCGTTCCGCAGGCCGGCATGACCCGGTACGGGATCGAAAAGAGGCAGGGCGCTTTCGTGCAGGACGCCGGATACACGGTTTACGTGGTGGCGAACGGCGGCGACGCCACTGCCCAGGCGCAAAAGCTGGCGGAGCTGAAACAGGCGGTCGTCGCCGAGGCCCTGGACCCGGATGCGGTGCAGGCGGCCTTGCTGATGGACGGCAAATCGGCGGTGACGGTTCTCAACGACGGCACGCAGGCCAATAAGGAGATCGACATCTCGCTCAAGCGCGGCGTGGCCAAGATCCGGGTGAACCTCACCTATGGCACCGGTTACCAGCCCGTGGGGCAGGTGACCAAGAAACTGGTCAACTATGCCTCCGACAGCCGGGTGCTGGAGGAGGGGGACAGCCATACGCCGGCTTTGCTGACCATTCCGGCCTTTACCAACGCCGGGACGGTGTCGGGCGATCCGAACCAGATCATCCTCTATTCCTATGCCAACGACTGGAGCGGTTCGGTGGCCGACGAGACTTTCATCTACCTGAACGTCCCCATACAGAAGGGGGCCGCGACCGAGAACCATTACTACAAGCTGCCGGTCAACTACCGCCTGGCGGCCGACGACGGCGACCCGGAACACCTCTACAAGCTCAAGCGCAACTACATCTACAACATCACGGCGCACATCAACGGCGACGGCGGGTCGAGCGCTCCCGAAGCGGTGACGATCGAGAACGTGGATTACCGGGTGGTGGACTGGTCGACCAACGCGGTGGACGTGTGGATCAAGAACATCATGTACCTCTACATTGACGAGCAGGAGATCCTGATGAACAATATCGGGGAGTACGAGACGGGCTTCCAGTCGTCGTCGGACAACGTGGAGATCAAGAACGTCAAAGTATTCGTCGAAGGGACCGAAGTCTCCTCCGCCGGAGTGAATATCACGCGGCAGCCGTTCGTACACAACGGCTGGATCAAGATCGAAAGCCCGATTCCGGACAACTTCGTACCGCGGGTGATCACCTTCGACGTGGAGAACCAGGATCAGATCGTCCAGAGCGTCACGGTGACCCAATGCCCACCGATCTGGATCGGCCACATCACTTCGCAGGACGTGAGCGGGAGCAAAAACCGGAACATGTACACGGTGAACGTCAAGCAGGCCGACCTGCGGACGATCCCGATGCCCGACCTCGCCCCGCGGGGCAGCTGGGGCGACGCCCACATCCGCGGGTATTACCAGGAGCTGACAGGCAAACTCTACACCGGCCCGAACGCCTACAATCCGCAGGACGACGGGCGGCAGGAGCTGGACTACGGCTACTGCCTGATCGGCTACCCGGCGCTCGACCAGAACGGTTTCACCGATCCGTCCGTCACTAACCGGTGGATGATCTCCCCGAACTTCATGTTCGCCTCGCGCGTCTCCTCGTCGGAAGACAAAGTCGATTTCTGGGCGGCGCGGAGCCGGTGCCGGAACTACTCCGAAACGGACACGGACGGAACCCGCTATACGGGTTGGCGCATGCCTACCTACGCCGAGATGCTGCTGCTCGATGTTTTGCAGAACGTCAGCAAGAGCGCGATCAAGGAGATCACCGACCGTCATCGCTACTGGACGGCCGACCCCGCCAGCAACGCGGCGTTCCGTATCCTGAACCCGGCGGGCGGGACAAACGGCGAGAACGCCAGCTATGCGGAGGTGCGCTGCGTGCGCGACATAGACCGTCCGTTGTAGCCATACATATGAGCAATGCATAACAAGAGAGCATGATGAAGACAAGATTTTTAATAATATCGCTTTTGCTGGCCGCGTTCTTCACCTCCTGCCGCAAGACAGGGCTGGAAACGGAACCCGTGACCAAGGGCGGGGACACCTATCTGGAATTCTCCTATTCGATCCCCGGCTACACCGAGATCCGGACCCGGGCGAATACGGACGCGGTGGAGGATATCACCCTGCTGCAATTCGATGCCGACGGCCTGTTCCTGGGCCGCACGGCCGCCGACCTGCAAACCGGGGCGGGGACGTTCCGGGCTAAGATATCGGGAAGCACCCGGATCGTGCATTTCATCGCCGGCTACGACTGGAGCTCGTTCGACGAGCGGGCGGCGCTGGGAATGGACGAGCGGACGCTGATCCCGGCCCTCGAATCGGACGAGTGGGTGTTGTGGGATCGCGAGACCATCGATAACTTCAGTTCGCCTCCCACGGTGCGGCTGCTGCGCAACCAGGCCAAGGTCACGGTCGAGATCGACCAGAACCTGCTCGACCTGATGGGGCAGGGGCAGCGGGAACAGTTCACCATCGAGGGGTTCGCGCTCTACAATTATGCGACCAACGGAACGGTAGCGCCGTTTCGGCCGGGCGCGGCGAATCCGTTCGAGTGGTCGGCGGACTATCCCACCGTGCCGGCGAGCGTGAACATGAACACGGCGGTGCCCGCCTCGCTCGATACCGAGCCCAAGTACATGTTCGAAAGCCCGAACAGCTACAACGACCAGACGTTCGTGATCCTCCACGCCGGAGGGGAGTTCAAAAAATACTACAAGATACAGCTGGTCGGTAACGAGCTCGACCAGTATCCGATCGTCAGGAACACCCATTTCCGGATCAAGATCATAGACTATATTCCGGGGAATATCGGTTCGGGCAGCGTGGAGAGCGCCCTCAGCGCACCCCCGATCAATAACATCTATGCCGAGATCATCAAAGAGTCGCCGGAAATTTCCGACGGATCCGACCGGCTGACCGTCAGCCCGATCGTCAACATACTGACCAATCCGGGCGACGGCTCGGCGACCCAGCGGCTCGAACTGGACGTCAAGTACGAAAAGAGCAACGTGGTGACCAACGGCGAGATCCGCGACCCGCTGGTGATCGCCGACCCGGACAATATCCTGAGCAATATCGTCATCGACAAAGGAGCGGGCAAGGTGTACGCCGATGTCCGGGTGGTCGACGAGGGCTTCACGAAGGCGGAGATCCGCATTTCGGCCGGCGCCCTGTCGCGGATCGTGACGGTCATCTCCTGCGAGAAGTTCACCTTCGATCCGGTGTCGATGCCTTCCGGCGTGAACAAAGGCGATGACAAAACGCTCACCTTCAACATACCGGACGACATCCCGGAGGCCTATTTCCCGCTGCAATGCGTGATCACGGCCCGGAACCTGGAGCCGACCAACGCCAGCCGGAACGACCTGCAGATCCAGTCGAACGCCGACGGAAGCATCAGTTATATCTACGACGCGAAGCAGTCCGGCCCGCAGACGATCTCGTTCCAGAATTCGAGGAGCCACAGCGGCGAGCTGGTGACCATCGAGACCCCGATCTTCAAGACCGCCTAGATCGGCCCGTCGCTGCCGCTGGTCGCCATCAACCGGCAGACTCCCTCCTAGCTCCAGAACTGCGTCGGGGA
>JAJBVQ010000044.1 GCA_020859745.1 Rikenellaceae bacterium | reverse complement strand
GTTGGTGAACCTCTCGAACGAGCCGTTCGAAATGCAGCCGGGCGAGCGGGTGGCGCAACTCGTTTTTGCCCGTTACCAGCGGCTGGAATGGCAGGAGGCGGTGGTGCTGGACGAAACCAAACGGGGCGAAGGCGGCTTCGGCTCGACGGGGGTGAAATAGGATTACATGCTGGGTAAAGCTCTGAAATACATGGTTTTGTGCCTGCTATTCCTGGCTTCGGGCGTATCGGTCGTTACGGCGAAAGAGACGGAGCGGAAGCGGCAGGAACGGGCTTCGTATCTCTATCTGGAGGGGATCAAATTACAGAATATCGGCACTGTGCGCGAGGCGGCAAAACGGTACGAGGCGGCGATCCGGCTGGTTCCGGAGCACGCTGCGTCTTACTACCGGCTGTCCGGGATCGCCCGGATGATCGACGATCCGAAGGCGGCGCTGCACTATGCGCAGCGGGCTTATGAGATCGACACGGCCTGCCGTGACTATGCCGACAACTATGCCCGGATGCTGACCGTGACGGGCAATTATGCGGCTGCCGACACCCTTTTTACGCTTCTTTTGCGGCGCGACCCTTCCGATCTGGAGACGATGTCTCTGCTGGCCGTCCTGAGGCTCGAAGCGGGCCGTCCGGAAGAGGCGCTGGCCCTGGCCGACACGGCCGAAGTGAGGGGCGGGATACGGCCGCCGTTGGTCGATCTCAAACGGCAGGCGCTGATTCGTACCGAACGTTACAGCGAAGCGTTCGACTATATGTCGGAGGTGTGCGCCCAGATGCCCGGCGAGGCGTCGTTCCGGGTGCAGCTGGCGGAACTGGCGGCGGCTTTGCGGCGGGACAGTGTGGCGCTGGCCAATTATGAAGCGGCCATAGATCTGGATTCCGCGGGTCTTGCGCCGAGGATGGCGCTGGCGGAATACTACCGGATCAAAGAGATGTGGCCGCAGTTCCCGGAGGCTTTGGTTCCGGTTTTCGCTCATTCCGATTATCCGGCCAAGGCCAAGGCCGAGTATTTCGAAACTTATGTAAAGACCTATCCGGACGTTTACCGGCGCTATTTCGTCTATATGGCCCGGCTGGCGGACGCCGTGCTGCGGTCTGCTCCGAACGATCCGGATGCCCGGGAGTTTTATGCCAAACACTTGATATACAGCGGACAACTCGATCTGGCGCACCGGTATCTGACCGGGCAGATCGCGCAGGGGGATGCGCCGTTGAAGTTTTACCGCGACGTGATCGAGATGGCCCAGTTCCGGGAGCAGCCGGACACGGTGGCGAAGTACATTGCCTTGGCGCAGGGGCGGTTTCCGCACGATCCGGAGCTGGGTATGACCGTTCTGTTTACCCAATTCCAGTCTGGGGATACGCTGGCGGCCATCGGGACGGCGCAGGAGGTGATCCGGTATTCGAAAAACGACTCCATCCGCAGTGCGGCGTACGGTTTCTGCGGGGATATGGCCCATCTGCGGGGCGATAACAAGGCGGCTTACCGCTATTACGAGCGGGCATTGAAGCTGAGGCCGGACAATCCGGTGATCCTCAATAATTTCGCCTATTACCTGAGCGAGGAGCAACGAGACTTGGAGCGGGCGTTGAAGATGTCGGCCCGGGCCAACGAACTGGACCCGCAAAATGCGACTTACCTCGATACGCAGGCGTGGGTGCTTTACCAATTGGGACGGTACGAGGAGGCGCAGACCCTCATGCGGCAGGCGCTTGTGCTGGATGCCACTAACAGCCCGGAACTTCTGCTTCACTACGGGGATATACTTTACGCCCTCGGAAAGACGTTTATGGCAAAGACGTACTGGCAGCGGGCGCTCGAGGCGGGGGCCGACGGCAAGAAGATCGAAGAGCGGCTGGAACTGCTGAAAGAATAAACGCTGACTTAACGAATGACAAGACCCTGCCGATATGCCGACCGTTTTCTGAAAATGCTGTTCGCAGCGGCGGTGTTTTCGGTTTGCCCCCTCACGGTGTCGGGGCAGGGGAGCGTGCGCGACGAGATCCGGCAGGCCGAAGCCGAGATCGCCCGGATCAACAAACTGGTCGGCGATACGCGAAAGGAGCAGGGGGTGACGCTCGGCCATCTGAAATTGGTCGGTACCAAACTGGAAAACCGGCAAAAGATCGTCCGGAGTATCGAAACGGAAATTGGGACGGTTTCAGGGCAGCTTCAGGCCAAGTCTGCGGAAGTTACTCGCCTGCGGAAACAGTATGATGAGCTAAAGAACAGTTACTCAGCGCTTATCAGAATCGCTTACAAAAATTACCGGAATAATAGCTTTCTCTCGTTCGTCTTCTCGGCGCGTGACTTTACAGACGCTGCACGGAGGCTTTATTATGTTAAACGGATTGGGGCCGATATACAAAAAAAAGCGGGTGAATTGCAGGAGCTCGATAAAAAACTGGGAGCGGAGGTCGCCGGGTTGAACGACCGGAAAAAAGAGCTGGCGGGATTACAGCAGCAGCATGCGGCAGAGGTGGAGCAGTTGGAAGGAGAGCGTGTGCAACTGAAAAAGACGCAGGATGCACTCAAAGGAAAGGAGAAACAACTGTTGGCCGAGGCGGAAAAACGGCGGAAGCAGATCGCCGAATTGGAGCGTCAGTTGCAGAAGGCGGTCAATGACGATGTGAAAAAGACGGGCGGTAAAGGACAAGCGTCCGGGCCACTGACAGCCCAGTTCGCCGCTAAAAAAGGCAAATTACTCCGGCCGGTAGACGGAGTGGTGGTGGACCGTTACGGCCTGCACGACCATCCGACGCAAAAGGGGGTGAAGATCAATAACAAAGGGATCAATGTTGCGGCCAAGGCGGGTAGCGAGGTGCAATGCGTGTTTGCGGGCGAAGTGCGGAAGGTCTTTTTCTTCCAGGGGCTGGGCAATTCGGTGATGGTGCGACACGGTTCGTATCTGACCATTTATGCCAACCTGGAATCGGTCTTCGTGCGCGAGGGCGAGAAGGTGATGGAGGGCAGTCCGATCGGAACGGTCGCGAAGGCTTCCTCCGGGCAGCAGGCAACGCTGCATTTCGAAGTGTGGAAAGAGAGTGACAACCAGAATCCGGAGCAGTGGATTCGGAAATAACAGTTATTATATATTATGGCAATTACGTTCAATTCGGAAGATACGAAGTTCAATATTGCGGGCCATAAGCGGGAGGTGTCGGCATGGATACGTGCGGCTGTCGGGGAGGAAGGGTTTCGTGTGGGTGATATCAATGTGATTTTTTGCAGCGATCCGTACCTTCTGGGTATCAATCGGCAGTATTTGCAGCACGATTACTATACGGATATCATCACATTCGACTATTGCGAAGGCGGGGTCTTGTCGGGCGACCTTTTTATCAGCGTCGATACAGTGAAGGGGAACGCGGAGGAGTATCATGTAATGTTCCACGTGGAACTTTTGAGGGTTATCATCCACGGTGTCATGCATTTGGCGGGGTATAAGGACAAAACGGACGCCGATGCGGCGAAGATGCGGGAGCGGGAAAACCACTATCTGGCCAAGGCGCCGGAAGGATTGTTGGCGGGTGTAAAATACAGGGGATAAGAATGCGATTCGAATACGATATAATTGTGGTGGGGGCGGGACACGCGGGGTGTGAAGCGGCTGTCGCTTCCGCGCGGATGGGTATGCAGACTTTGCTCGTGACGATGGATATGTCCAAAGTGGCGCAGATGTCGTGCAATCCGGCTGTAGGTGGGGTGGCGAAGGGACAGATTGTGCGTGAGATCGACGCCCTGGGCGGGCAGATGGGGATCGTGACGGACAAAACGACGCTGCAATTCCGGATGCTGAACCGCTCGAAAGGGGCTGCGATGTGGAGTCCGCGGGCGCAGTGCGACAAGTACGCCTTTTCGCAGGAGTGGAGGCGGGTGCTGGATTCGACGGACAATCTATATATGTGGCAGGACAACGTCACGGAATTACTTATCTCTGAGGATGGTAAACGTGTAGAAGGGGTTGTCACGCAGTTAGGGGTGAGGTTTCGGGCGAAAGCCGTGATCCTGACCAACGGGACGTTCCTGAACGGCCTGATGCACGTGGGGACGGCGCAGGCGCGGGGGGGGCGTGCTGGGGACATGCCGAGCCACGGTCTTTCTGAGCAGTTGAAAGAGTTGGGTTTCGAGGTGGACCGGATGAAAACGGGTACTCCGGCGCGGCTGGACGGACGGACGATCGATTTCAAGCGGATCGAGGCGCAGTACGGCGATGAAGAGTCGGAAAAATTTTCGTTTCTTCCATCGGTACGGCCGGTGCCGGTGGAGCGGCAATTGCCTTGTTATCTGGTATATACTTCGCTGGAAGTACATGAAACGCTGCGGTCGGGCTTCGACCGCTCGCCGCTTTTCACCGGAGTGATCCGGGGAAAGGGGCCGCGTTACTGTCCGAGTATCGAGGACAAATTACGAACGTTTGCAGACAAGGAGCAGCACCAGCTTTTTCTGGAGCCGGAGGGGCGGTCGACCAATGAGTATTATTTGAATGGTTTCTCGTCGTCGCTGCCTTGGGAGGTGCAGGTGGCCGCTCTGCGGCAGATCGAGGGGTTGGAAAATGTGCAGATCTACCGTCCCGGGTATGCGATCGAATATGACTATTTTCCGCCGACGCAGCTGCACCACACGTTGGAAACCAAGTTGTTGCAGGGACTCTATTTTGCCGGGCAGATCAACGGGACGACGGGGTATGAAGAGGCTGCGGCCCAGGGACTTATGGCGGGAATCAACGCTGCGCTCAAATTGCGGGGCGCGGAGCCTTTCGTGCTGGGGCGCGACGAGGCTTATATCGGAGTGCTGATCGACGACCTGGTGACCAAAGGGGTGGACGAGCCGTACCGGATGTTTACCAGCCGGGCGGAGTACCGGATATTGCTGCGGCAGGATAACGCAGACCGCAGGCTGACGCCGGCGGGGAGGCGGATCGGCTTGGTGTCGGATGAAAGGTGGGAGGCTTATGGTGATTCGGAGCGGCGGATCGGTGAGTTATCGGCTTTCTTGCAGGAGATGACCGTGGCGCCGGACGAGATCAATGGGTACTTGTCATCTGTCGGTGAATCGCCTATCGTGCAGCGCCGGAAAGCTTCGGAGTTGTTGCTGCGAACCGGTGTATCGCTCGAAGG
>JAJBVQ010000205.1 GCA_020859745.1 Rikenellaceae bacterium | reverse complement strand
ACTCGCTGCGCTCGGTCTTGGCCGCCACTGGTTCCGGGACTGTGAAATGATTTTTAACCCTATCGTTTTATTGATTATATTTGCAAAACAACCCGAACAATCACAAAACAACAACCTATGAACTTCCATAACGACCAGCGCACCGTGATGACGCTGGATGCCGGCGGTACCAACTTCGTTTTCGGCGCCATCCGCGGCTGCGAAGAGATCGTCGAGCCGATCCACCTGCCTTCGGCGGCCAATAATCTGGAGCTGAGTTTAGCGAATCTTATCAACGGTTTCCACGCCGTGCGGTCGCGGCTCAAAGAGGCGCCGGTGGCTATCAGTTTCGCTTTCCCGGGGCCGGCGGACTACCCCAACGGTATTATCTGGAACATCGGCAACCTTCCGGCCTATAAAGGCGGGGTCGCCGTAGGGCCGATGCTCGCGGCGGAGTTCGGCATCCCGGTGTTCATCAACAACGACGGCGACCTGTACGCCTACGGTGAGGCGATCAGCGGCTACCTGCCGTGGGTCAACGCCCAACTCGAAAAGGCGGGGAGCCCGAAGCGGTACCACAACCTCGTGGGGCTGACGCTCGGGACAGGCTTCGGCGGCGGGATCGTCCGCAACGGTGACCTTTTCCTCGGAGACAACTCGGCGGCGGCCGAAGTGTGGCTGCTGAGCCAGCGCTACCACCAGGAGCAGAATATCGAAGAGTCCATCAGCATCCGCGCCGTGCGCCGCGTGTACGGCGAACTGACGGGCACCCCGGCGGACAAGCTGCCGCATCCGAAAGATATATACGAGATCGGGATCGGCGAGAAAGAGGGCGACCGGGCCGCCGCTCAGGAGGCGTTCCGCCGCATGGGACAGGCATTGGGGGATGCGCTGTGCAACGTACTGACGATCGTGGACGGGATCGCCGTGATCGGCGGGGGCGTGGCAGGGGCTCGCTCGCTGTTCGTGCCGGCGATGATGGACGAAATCCGCAGCCAGTTCACGGGAGCCACGGGTGCGCAGTTCCCGCGCCTGGCCCAAAAGGCTTTCTACCTGGAGGACGAAGCGCAGATGGGGGCGTTCCTGCAAGGCGAGGTGAAACAGATCCAGATCCCGCACACGAACGAACGGGTGACGTACGACTCGATGCCGCGCGTGGGGATCGGATTCTCGCGCATCGGGACGAGCAAGGCGATCAGCATCGGGGCGTATGCCTATGCGCTGCACGCTTTGGACCGGACTGCGGCAGGCAGGTAGTTTTTTCACCCATGTTAATTATCCCGCTGCCAGCCTGTTCCGTGGTTCGGCGAGGGCGGGCGGGATATTTTTTTAAGTCCCGGTTTTGCAATTTACAAAAAAGGCATTATCTTTGTATTCGCAATGATCGCGGGGTGGAGCAGTTGGCAGCTCGTTGGGCTCATAACCCAAAGGTCGGAGGATCGAGTCCTCCCCCCGCTACTAAGAAAGCCTTTCATCCGATGGATGAAAGGCTTTTTCTATTTTATTCCGCCCAAATAAACATCTGGCACATCGCCCTGAAAACGGATAGCGTCAGGAACGGTATCTCCCTGTAAACGTTCAGTAGGCGCGGGATTTCCGGCCTTTGGAACGCCGCACCAGGTCCAGCGGCCTTCGACTGCTCAAGTGACGGTAGAAAGTCCGCTCGTTAAGACCCACCGAGCTGCAAATATCGGCCACCGAAAGCCCCTCCTCCCGGTCGTACAGTTTGAAGGCAGCCTCCACTTTCAGCAACAGTTCGCGCTTACTCCCCTTCGGCCGTCCCACAGGCCGCTTCAGGGTCTGTTCGTGCGCCCGGGTGCATTCCATCTCGCAGGCCAGCGCGTAGAGCCGCTCGATCAGCTGGCACAGCATGCGCGTGCGCATCGTCGCCGGCGATATGTCGAACCACGGCTCTCCGAGCGATACCATCCGCACCTGCCTCTCCCGCAACATACGCAGCAGGTCGAACATCTCGCCGATGTCCCGGCACACATCCACGATCCGCAGTACCAGCAGGGTATCGCCCTCCTGAAGCATGGCGAACAACCGGCGCAGCTCGCTGTTGCCCGACTCGTCGAAAAAAATGTTGCCGCTGCTCGCTCCGGCCTCGATCAGCGCAGAGAGCCGCTCCTGCATCCCGGCTCCGCCGGAAGCCAACCTGAAATAGCCTCGTATCATAAATCGTGAAATGGGTACATCCGGCCCCTTGCAGGGCCGGATGTACGGATCGGTAATCCGTTACTAATAATTCATAATCGCAATCCGGCGCGCTACACCATTCCCGTCGGTCAGGAAAAGCCAGTCCCCCGTGCAGTCGATGACGCTTTTCACCGGAACATGCAGATAGGCTTTGGCCGCCGTGCGGCTCTCCATCAACGTACTTCCCCACGTGGTTGGGTTTCCGGGAACCGGAGTGAAATCAGTAGCCGAAGCGGACGAAGAGAGCCGCACTCCCATCGGCCGAGGGTCGTCCGATATATCTATCGGGGGAATCCACACTTTCCACGGCTTCGGTGTCGTCTCGTCGGCCAACAGGAACACAAACGAATCCGCATCCTTATCCGTGTAACCGCTGCGGAACTTGGACTCGACGAACCGGACCGCAATCGGCTGCACGAGGTTGCCGCACCGGACGGTCACGCTCCCCGAACGGTCGGCCGCCGACGGATTCGGGTTCGTAAACGAGAGCCGGTACCGGTAAGACGGCTCGAACCGGGTATCCGACAGGTCGGCCGAAGCGACTTCAGCAGAGAGCAGGGCCGCAGCGTCCGGATGGGTAGCCAGTACGTCGGCCAGCCTCCACCGGCGGTTATACGAACCGCCCCAGCCTTCGAACGAGTTGTTGCTCAACCCCAGCTCGTACTGATTGTCCGTAACGATATGGAAAATATCGTCTTCGGCATCGGTGATCTGCACCTCCAGCACCGTGTTGCCGCTGTTGGCCGGAGGATTGGCCATCGCCAGCTCCGGTGTGCTCCACCCCGGCCCTTCGACCCGCACGACCGTGACGATATAGCGGTGGTTGCGGAGAATATGGTAGGGAACGCCCGCTCCATCGTGCATCAGGATCCGGTAATAGTACTCCTGCCCTTTCCACGAAGCCTGCACCAGCACGCTCATGTAGTCGGCGGTCGTGTTATAGCGCTCGTAGGCGTACAGCAGCGGTTGCGGGCCGGCGCTCCAGCCGGCATCGTCCGCCGCCGAAGTCCAGTAATTTACATAAGAGAGGCCGCCCGGCACATTCGGAACCGTCGCGCCGGAAGCGTTTACGACCAGCGCCGAAGCGGCGGCATCCCCTAAAGTAGCCCTCAGCAGCGTGAAAGCATCCAGCCCGTTGTCGCCCGCAGGCTGTCCGGCCCTGATCTGCACGCAGGCCGCTGCCCGCAGCAGGTTCACGCCGAGCGGCCCGCTGGCGTCGTCCACACGGGGCAGCGTCCCTACCCCGTACATCATCAGCGGCAGGATCTCGTCCGCTCGGCCACCGGCCAGGGGCAGCGTTTCCAACATCGCCGCCGCGTTGGTCGCGGGCGTGCCGGGCGTGATGCCCGTCATGTCCACGCGGTCGTCGCCCCCCGCAGTGCGGGCATTGGCGATGACCACGAACGAGCGCAGGGCGGAGCTGGGATCGACCCTCACGGTAAACGATTTGACGCTCCCGTCGCCCGACACCCGGTCGGTTCCGGCCCTCTCGAGGAACTTACCGTCCTGGTCGAAGACCAGTACATCCATATTGAGCACGTCGCAGTCGCCAAAGGCCGCGCGGGTGGGAACGAGCGTCGCCGCAGGAACCTCCACCGCGAAGGTGACAGGCACCTTGCCTTCGCCGGGGCCGGCATCTCCGCCGGCCCTCTGGCCGGTCGTGCACGAGGCGGCGAGCAGCGCCGCCCATGCTGTCAGAAGGGTACGTTTCATCTTACCTGGAATAAACATAGCTTGTTTTGTGTTCTACGGGCGGTTTGGGTTTGTCCGCCACCGCCGGGAGTATTCTGTAGGGTACCGGCGCCGAGAAGGTGCTCGGCGTGGCCCTCAGGTCCACGCGGGCCGAGTGCTTGACCTTGTCGTAAACCAGGCGCGCCACATAGGTGTAGCCGCCTCTGTCGTAGGTGCCGTTGCCCTTAGTGGTGGTAATCATCACCTGGAACCGCTGGCTGTAGACCAGAACGCCCCCCACATTGTTGAAGTTCGTGCCGGATTGCTGCATCGTGCCGCCCTTGTAGGCATACATCGTGAAGCCCATGGTGTCCGGGGCGCGTCCGGAGGTGTACCAGGTGGCGTACACGTCGAGGTTGAGCTTACGCGGCACGGTGTTGTCCGAGTTGACCACCGGGGCGTTGAAAAAGGCCGTTTCGCCCTGCCCGCCGGTCGCGTCGCCGCCCCATTGCAGGAGCGTCTGGCTATTGTAGACTACCGAAGAGTTTTTGCTCCAGCCCACCGGTTTTTTGTCGAACGCCGCGCCGTTGTTGTCGGCGAACTCGACGGCGATGTCCACGTCGTTCCCCTTCCACGTGAATTTGAGCGTGAAGTAGTCGAACTCGGGGATGCGGACGATCACGTCCTGGATCACCTTGACTTGGACGGTATAGTCCGGATCGTCGGCGTGGGCGAGGGTCATCATCCCCTCGCGGGCTTCCTCTTCGGGATCGCGCTGCGCCACGATCTTCAGCCGCCCGTCGTCCTCGACGGTCGCTGTCATCCAGTCCGGCGTGCCGACCACCGTGAACTTGCCGCTGGCTCCCAGCGCCACGATCTCGTCGTTCCAGACCGTCGTGTCGGAGGTCATCACCGGATTCCCGACGTAGATCTCGTCCGGAGCGTCGAAAAAGAGGTTGCACAGCTCGATCCGGCTGGTGTCGAGCGTCTCCATGTTGCGCACGGTGTAGAACTCGTTTCCGTAGGCCGTGAGGTCGTTCTCGGAGGTTTTGCGGGTCAGCGTCACGCAATAGTCGCCCGTCCCGTTCCCGGGGCTCGGAGCGACCTTGTCGCTGGGCAGTAGCTTCCAGGCGTTCCGGCAATCGACGAACACGTCGCTTTTCGTCGGATGGGCCGGGGAGAGCAGCACCCGCTTGGGGCGGAAATTGATCGTCCCCCGGTCGGGCCGCTGTTGCACGGTCAGCCGTTTGGTCACATTTCCGGCCGTGAGGTTCACATAAGTGGAG
>JAJBVQ010000082.1 GCA_020859745.1 Rikenellaceae bacterium | reverse complement strand
GTGTATAATATCGATAATCTCCTTGATTTTGCCCTCGAAGATGCCGTGCGTGGACGGATAGGTAATCATCAGGCACGAAAGACGATCGCGATTCTCGACAGCCTTTTGCCGCAGGTCGTCCACATCCACGTTCCCCTTCTCGTCCGTCGCCACCACGACCACCTGCATCCCCGCCATCGCCGCCGACGCAGGGTTGGTGCCGTGCGCCGAAGCCGGGATCAGGGCGATATTCCGGTGGTAATCCCCCCGGCTATGGTGGTAAGCCCGGATCACCATCAGGCCCGTGTACTCGCCCGCAGCGCCCGAATTGGGCTGCATCGACATCGCATCGAAGCCCGTAATGACCGCCAGGTCATGCTCCAGCCCGCGGATCATCTCCATATATCCCTCCGCCTGGTCCAGCGGCACGAACGGGTGGACATTGCCCCACTCCGCCAGCGACAGCGGCATCATCGACACCGCCGAGTTGAGCTTCATCGTGCACGAACCCAGCGAGATCATCGAGTTGGCCAGCGAGATATCCCGCCGCTCCAACTTCTTGATATACCGCATCAAATCCGTCTCGTTATGGTACTTGCGGAACACCTTCTCCGGCAGTATTTCGCTCTTGCGCGCGAACGCCCCGTCGAAGAAAGTCCCCTCTTCGATCGTCGTAACGGTGGATGCAGTTTTCGCCCCATTGGACAAAGCCTCCGCAAAAATAGCCGCCACAGTATTCACCTCCTCGACCGTGGAGACCTCGTCGAAACTGATATGCACCACGTCATTGGTCGGATAAAACAGGTTCAGCCCCTTCCTGACCGCAATCGCCTCCACCTTCTCCGCATCGGCAACCACTTCAAGGGTATCGAAATAATTATCGGAAACCAACTCATACCCCAACCCCTTGAGCAGCTCAGCCGCCGCATGGGCGTGCGAGTGGGCATGGGTTGCAATGCGTTTCAAGCCCCCCGGCCCGTGGTACACCGCGAACATCCCCGCCATCGTCGCCAGCAGCGCCTGCGCCGTGCAGATATTGGACGTCGCCCGCTCCCGCTTGATATGCTGTTCGCGCATCTGGAGTGCCATGCGCAGCGCCGGATTCCCCAGCCTGTCCACCGACACCCCGATAATGCGTCCCGGCATCTGCCGCTTGTAGGCATCCTTGGCCGCCATATAGCCCGCGTGCGGCCCCCCGAATCCCATCGGGATACCGAAACGCTGCGTAGAGCCGACCGCAATGTCCGCGCCCCATTCCGCCGGGGACTTCAGCAGCACCAGCGAAAGAATATCCGCCGCCGCCGTCACCAGCATCCCTTTTTCATGGCAAGTCGCCGCAAAAGCCGAATAGTCTGCGATATGGCCGTTGGCGCCCGGATACTGGAGTATTGCCCCGAACTCGCGGCCGCTGAACTCGTATTCTTCGAATGAATCCACCGCCAGCTCGATCCCCAGCGGCTCCGAGCGGGTCAGCAGCACGTCCAGCGTCTGCGGGAAGATATTCTCGTCCACGAACAGTACATTGCGCCCCTCCTTCTGCGCCTCGCGCGAGCGGAGGTTGAACATCATGATCATCGCCTCGGCCGCCGCCGTCGCCTCGTCCAGCAGCGAACAGTTGGCCACCTCCAGCCCCGTCAGCGAGCTGACCACCGTCTGGAAATTGAGCAGCGCCTCCAGCCGCCCCTGCGAAATCTCGGCCTGGTACGGCGTATAAGAGGTGTACCACGCCGGGTTTTCGAAAATATTGCGAACAATCGCCGCCGGCGTCGCCGTGCCGTAATACCCCATCCCGATCAGCGTGCGGAGCGGTTTATTCTTCGCCCCCAATTCGCGGATATGGGCCGCGAAATCGTATTCGCTCATCGCCTCCGGCAGATCCAGCGGCTTCGGCAGCTGGATCTGCGGCGGCACGACCTGGTCGATAAGTTCCCCGACAGATTTCACGCCGATAACTTCGAGCATTTGGGCGACCTCTTCCGGTCCGTTGCCGATATGGCGGTCTGCAAATTGATCCTGAGCCATGTATGTAACTATTTTTAAAATCTTAAAGGAACAAAGATACAACTCTTTTCCGGGATTCCGCAAGCACGTGGCCGGCTAAACCCGAACTTCGCTAGATCGCCTTGCGGATCGCCGTCTCCCCCTTCCGTATCCCCGTCACTCCCGTACGCAGCGGACAGGAGAGCCATCGCCGCGGACACCGCCGGCACTGGGCTGTAGACTGTTCTGGTCGTAACGGAACCGGTAGCTTTCGGCATCGACGACCGTGGTACACCAGAGCCACTGGTAACGGCCGTAATTGTTGGTCTTTCCCGATGTGGCATGGCGCAGACCGCACGCCGGATACCATATCGTCGCCCCGGTAAAATTCCATTCCCGGCCTCCCGATGCTCCTATACCGAAGTCGCGCCAGGGGCCGTTCTCATGGGTAAAAGCGCTCCACGGGCAAAGGCTTCCCGCACCGCTTCGCGGCACCCGCCAACCCGCCGGGCAGGGGTCGAAAAGAGTCTTTACCCCGTCCTGCCACAATGCGTCGTTCTGCGGCGATGTCCAGTCCAACGTTCCTGCGGCCCCGAAATAGAAGCCGGAACCATTGCCGCACTATTTTTCGGGGAAAATCGTCCGCCGCTCGCGCTCCGCGATCGCCTTCACCCACCGCTCCGGCCCCGCCGACCAGTTGTCCCGCGCCCGCGGCGACAAATGCGGATGCTCCAACAACCATTTCGCCAACGCCAATCGGTAATCTTCCGCCACAACCACCGGCTGCAACCCCATCTCCGCCAAATCCCGCGCCCGGAACGAATTGAGCGCCACGGTATACATCCGCTCCGGATCGAACTTTTCGCCCCGTTCCGTTTCGTAGATCGTCACCCGATGGCCGTACCGCGCCGTCAAATCCACCCGGAACCGGATGCCCGCCACATCGTCATGCAAGTAATACGGCACCTTGAGCCGCACCAGATCCGACTGCGGCCCCGTGATCCGGAAAAAGCGCATCCCGAACACCTTCTCCATAAACTCTTTAAGCTGCCGCCCGGAGAGTCGCACCGTGACCAATTCATTGTCGAACCGGAACAGCCGCAATACATCCCCCAGGCACAACGCCCCCTTCGGTACAGAACCATCCATCACCGACGGCGCGAAAAACGACACCTCCGCCCCTTTGGCTACATCGAAATGAAACCGGTGGAACAGATCCGCGAACGCCGACGGCCCGAAAAAGCCCTCCTGCGTCCTAACGAGCGTGTCCAACTCCGTCACCGTGTCAAGGAAAAACCGCCTCACCCGCCACTCGTCCTCCGCGAACCACTTTCCATACTCCAAAGAGGAACGAATCCCGCTGAAATCCTGCCGTTTGACCCTGACCGCCGAGCGTCCGTCCACCACATAACGATCCGCCACCAGCCACTCCGTATCGCCCAGCGAATCCACCGCACCACGCGTCACCCCGAACAGCGCCAGCACCGAATCGCGCTCACCATCAGCCGCATACCCTATTTTCCGCATCACACGGCCCCTTAGCGAGCTATCCCCCAGCGTCGCATAGATACGGTCGCCCAGCGGCAACTTCCGCACCGGCATATCGACCAGGAAAACATTTCCCGCCCCCAGCTCCGCCCGCCACGCGTCCGCAAAGGCGGCCACCGCCGCCAGCGAGCCCGACCGTTGACGATGAGTAAGCCAGTCAGTCACCGTAGTCCCCGTTCCTCCCGGTGTCACGATCAACCGCTGGTGCTCCTGCGCCCCCGCGCCGGAAACCAGCAAGAATAAGAAAAATAAAAAGACCCCGTAGCGCATCTTTTTCCGTAGAAGTAAAATATGAAAAAGGCACACGACAAGAGGCTATCGGTCCCAAGGCAGTTCCAGCCGCCCCAACGAAGAATAACCCCAAGCGTGTGCCGTATTGGCAACGCAAGGAGCTTCCTTCGTTGATGCTTCGAAGACTAAACTGGAACTTTTTGGGAACGAAGCGCGTTAAAATTGTAAGAACATTATCACAGGCTCGAAGCCAGCGGAGGGATGCTTGCAGCCCTTCGCCCGGGGTGGCTTCGGGCTACGCGGCTCACTCTGTTCGCCGCCGGAGACTGCAACACGACATAGAGAGCCACGCCCCCTGACCGCTGGAATACAAAGATACGAAAAATTCAACAGCCCGCGGCACCTTCTATTTCTCAGACCCGCAGAGCGACTGGACTGTTTCGGGCTCGAAACATATACAGCCCCGTAAAATTAGGGTAGTTACAGCCCGGATCGGGTGCCGAGCGGCACCGCCGAAGCGACTTCGATCCCTGCCCGGCGGGATGGCGGGTGCCGCTCAACTATGACGACGAGCGCAGTCCGTGGCATGCTTTCACATCGGACAACGGCCCGGAATCGGGCGACAGGGATACCAAAGGCCGCACCTTCAGCGGCGTGGGACAAGGCGGAACCGCGTGGTACCCCTATTCTGGGCGGCGGAACATATCCGGAGGCTTCCCGGACATCGTCGCCACTTACAGCCAAATATGGTCCGCCACAACTACCGGAACCTCAGCGACCAGCACCAGCTTCTACACCCCGCTCGTCCTGCAGGCCTACACGTTCCACGGCCGTTCATACGGCTTTCCTGTCCGCTGCGTACGGGAGTGACGGGGATACGGAAGGGAAAGACAAGAGCGCCGGCGGGCAAGAGGCGGGAATGATCCCAAGGACAGCCGTACGCGTTAAAACTAACACCGTAAGTCGAAGCCGCCGCTGGCACAGCATTTTGATTCGCCTTATTTGTCCTCGGCGTGCCCCCGTGCCGCTCAAGTGTCTCAGCGATCGAAGACACTGCTGTCACGGAATTTTTTTTCTACTCTGCGAACTATAGATCGCGCGAGCGAGCCTATCGACCGTAAATTACCCGATTCGGCCTCGCGCTGTCCCCCCCGGCCGCTTCGCGGCCCGGCGCAAAGGCCGCCGCTGACGCGGGAACTTAGCTACTCGCTCACAGCCCAAAGCGGCTTCGGGCTCACGCTCTCCGCCGCCGAGACAAACCTTAAGGCTAAAGCCCAGCAACCGCCGGAAACTGTAAAAAGGAGTGTGCGCCATCCACAAACGAACCAAGCTACCCGGCCATCGCCCCCTTTCTGCAAAAAGACAAACCCTCCGGGAGAAAACACCGCAACCAGAAAAACGCACGCTTCAGGCCCCGCCCAAAGATCACCTATGAATTGAAAGTGATCCCTCCCCGGAAATCCCGCAAATTGGGGGTCGGCGGCAGCTCCCGGTCAGGGGTCGC
>JAJBVQ010000236.1 GCA_020859745.1 Rikenellaceae bacterium | reverse complement strand
CGCTACGCTCGCCGCAGGAAACTTTTTTAAAAGCGGCAATCCCATAAGGGTAGTAAATAATCCAACGGTTAAAAAATTAGCGGATGCCCCGGCGGTTCAGTTCCGCCGCATAGGCCGCCGCGTTCCGATTATGCTCCGGCAAAGTCCGTGCAAAAGCGTGCCGCCCCGAGAAATCCGCCTTTGCGCAGAAATAGTAATAGTTATGCTTTTGGCCCTCGTCCGCATAGGCCAGCGTCGCGTCCAGCGCCGTGATCGACGGCACGCAGATCGGCCCCGGCGGCAGTCCTGCATATTTATACGTGTTGTACGGCGAGTCGTATTCCAAGTGTTTCAGGAGCACCCGCCGGATCGACGGGTCGCCCAGCGCGAACTTCACCGTCGGATCCGCCTGTAACGGCATTCCCGCCCGCAAACGATTCACGTAGACCCCCGCGACCTGCGTCATCTCGCCCTTGAATTTGGTCTCCTCGATCACGATCGAAGCGATCGTCGCCACCTGTTCCGGCGTGTAGCCCAGCTTTTTGGCCTGCGCGCGCCGCTCGTCGTTCCAGAAACGGTCGTGCTCCTTCTTCATCCGCGCCACAAACTCTTCAGGCGTCATCGTCCAGTAAACCTCGTAAGTGTTCGGGATAAAGAGCGACGGAAAAGTCGCTTTCGTCAGCCCCGTTTCGCGGATAATATCCGTGTCCCGTAAGGTTTTCAGGATCGTCAGTGAGTCCGCTTCGATATATTTCGACACCACTCCCGCCAGCCGGTCCATCGTCCGGATGTTGTTGAACGTCAGCCGAACCGGGGTCTGTCGCCCGTAACGGAAATCGGTCAGCGCCGTGCGGTATGATGTTCCGCTCTTGAGCGCATAGTTCCCGGCCCGCACGCTGTCCATGCCGTTCGACCGGGCGTAAGACTCCCATTTGCGGATGTTCTTCACGTAACCGCTGTCGGCCAGTATCCGGCTCAATTTATCGAAAGTCGTTCCCGTGCTCACCTGCACGGTGCCGCTGCGGACGATGGCCGTGCCGAAACGGTAGTCGTATTGCTTCCAGCCGATCGCCCCGGCGATCACAACCAGAATCAGGGCCAGCGCCGCGATAACGGCGATGCCGCGGGCCGAGAGTTTCCGGTGTTTGCCTTTTGCGGGGCTTATGCGGCGGGAGGTCTTCGTCTTTGCCATGAGGGATTTCCTGTTTTGCAAAGCCAAAGGTACGCAAAAAACGAAAACCGCCGGCGCGGGTTGGGGAAATCGGAAAAATGGCTTACTTTTGTGCCGTGGGTAAGTCTTGTACGACCAGCTCCTGCTGAATCCCCCAGGGCCGGAAGGCAGCAAGGGTAGGCGGTCGCAGCGGTGCGATGCAAGTAGCTTACCCACTTTTTTTATTTCCGGCAGGGTAGTGCGCGCGCTTTCCGCGAATCCATTTATTCATTACCTTTGTGCCATGATAATCAAGTTATATCCCGAAAATCCCAACGAACGCACGGTGCGGCAGGTGGCTGATATCCTTCGCGGCGGCGGGGTGATCGTCTATCCCACCGATACGGTCTATGCCTTGGGGTGCGCGCTGGACCAGCCCAAGGCGATCGAGCGGCTGCGAACCATACGCGGGGGCAAGGATTCCACGGAGATGTCCATCGTCTGCTCCGAGATCGGCGAGGTGGCCGAATACGCCAAGGTGGACAACCTGGTCTTCAAACTGCTCAAACGGAACCTGCCGGGGCCGTTCACCTTTATCCTGCCCACTTCGTCGCGGATCTCCGACAAGGTGATGATCGGGCGTAAGACGGTGGGGATCAGGATTCCGGACAACTCCATTGCGCAGGCTATCGTGCGGGAGCTGGGGATGCCGTTGGTGACCACCTCCGTGCGGACGGACGATGTGGGGGAGGAGATCGAATATATTACCGACCCGGAGCTGATCCACGAACGCTATTTGGCGGTGGACGCGGTGATCGACGGCGGCATGGGGGACAATTTCGCATCCACGGTAGTGGACTGCACTGCCAGCGGTGAGGTGGAGGTTGTGCGGCAGGGACGGCAGGAACTCGAATTTTAACGGTTATGGACGAAAAAGAGCGCAGGCAAAAATACAGGGGGGAGTTGCTCACGGGCGGCATGGTGCTCGGGCTGGCGATGTTCCTGATCATGGTGTTACAGTACCTGGCCCGGAACACAGGCGGATTTCTGGTCGGTTTCCTTTCGTTCGCCAATTTCGCGGCGATAGGGGCCATACTCATCATATACGGGCGCCGGGCTGCGGCCTTGTGTCCGCCGGACCCGGTGCTGCGCCCGAACGGCTTTACCTACGGCAAGGCTTTCGGTTTCTCGCTGCTGGTTTCCATGTTGAGCGGTATCGTGTACGGGGCCGGATACTTCCTGCTGACCGAGGTGGTCGATCCGGTTTATTTCGGGCAGGCCATGGAACGGGTGGCGGAGATGTCTGTTTCGTCGGGCCTGATGACCGCCGAACAGGCCAGGGCGGGGATGGCGCTGATGCACAACCTTTTCGCAGTGGTCTTCGCCAATATGATTGCGATGCTGCTCCAGGGCGGGTTCCTGGCGCTGTTCACAGCGGCGATCGTTCGGTACCGCCCGCCGTATAACCCGATGCCGCCGTTGCAGTGACCCGTTCGGCCGGGCCGGTATAATTCCGGGCGTGGGGCGCCCGTTCTATTTGATATAGTTATGAAAGGACAGAATGGATATTTCGCTTGTCATTCCGGTATATAACGAGGAGGAGTCGCTCACTCCCCTGATGGAGTGGATCTCCCGCGTGATGGGGGAGCACGGCTTCTCGTACGAGGTGATTTTCGTGGACGACGGTTCTACGGACGATTCGTGGGGAACGATCACGCGTTTGAAGGAGCTTTATCCGGGCATACGCGGGATCCGGTTCCGCCGGAATTACGGCAAGTCGCCGGCCCTGTATTGCGGTTTCGATGCCGCGCAGGGGGAGGTGGTGATCACGATGGATGCCGACCTGCAGGACTCGCCGGACGAGATCCCGGAGCTGTACCGGATGGTGACGGAAGAGGGCTACGATCTGGTGTCGGGCTGGAAACAGAAAAGGTACGACCCGATGGGGAAGACCCTGCCGTCCAAGTTCTTCAATTTTACCGCCCGTGTGACCAGCGGGATCAAACTGCACGACTTCAACTGCGGGCTGAAAGCCTATAAGAAAAAGGTGGTCAAGTCGATCGAAGTGTATGGCGAGATGCACCGCTTCATCCCGATACTGGCCAAGCAGGCGGGGTTCCGTCGCATCGGGGAGAAGGTGGTGCAGCACCGGGCGCGGCAGTTCGGCGTCTCCAAATTCGGTTGGGAGCGGATGGTCAAGGGGTATATCGACCTGCTGACGGTGCTTTTTATGACCCGGTTCGGGCGGCGGCCGATGTATATTTTCGGGGGTCTGGGGACGCTGATGTTCATGGTGGGGCTGGTCATCACCATATACCTTATTTCCGAGAAACTGTATTTGCAGCACCACGGTATGCCGCTGCGGCCGGTGACCGACCAGCCGCTGTTCTACATAGCCCTTTTGGCGGTCGGTTTAGGCGTGCAGACCTTTCTGGCCGGATTTTTGGGCGAGATGGTCAACCGCTCCGCGCCGGAGCGGAACCGCTACCTGGTGGACGAAAGGCTGTAAACGATTTTTGCCTGCGTTGCAGAAAGCGCGGGTAAAAATTGTATGGTTTTAAAAAATTTATTAAAATTGCAGTCGGAACAGTAGGTTCCTTTCGTTCCCCGGAAATTACCAACAACACAATAAAAACATTCAAAGTTATGTCTAAAATCAAAGTAGGTATCAACGGTTTCGGCCGTATCGGCCGTCTGGTGTTCCGCGCTGCCGTGGCTAAAAACGACATCGAAATCGTAGGGATCAACGACCTCGTGCCGGTCGAATACATGGCGTACATGCTCAAATACGACACCATGCACGGCCAGTTCAAAGGCACCATCGAAGTGAAAGACGGCAAGCTGGTAGTTAACGGCAACGCGATTCGTGTGACGGCCGAAAAAGACCCGGCCAACCTGAAATGGAACGAAGTGGGCGCCGAGTACGTCGTTGAATCTACCGGTCTGTTCCTGACCAAGGAACTGGCTGAAAAGCACATCCAGGCAGGCGCCAAGCGCGTGGTGATGTCGGCTCCGTCGAAAGACGACACCCCGATGTTCGTCATGGGTGTGAACAACAAGGAATACAAAGGCCAGACTATCGTTTCGAACGCCTCTTGCACCACCAACTGTCTGGCTCCGATCGCCAAGGTTATCAACGACAAGTTCGGTATGGTAGACGGTTTGATGACCACCGTTCACTCGACCACCGCTACCCAAAAAACCGTAGACGGCCCGTCGATGAAAGACTGGCGCGGCGGCCGTGCCGCTTCGGGCAACATCATCCCGAGCTCGACCGGCGCTGCCAAAGCTGTGGGTAAAGTGATCCCGGCGCTGAACGGCAAACTGACCGGTATGTCGCTGCGCGTTCCGACCCTGGACGTTTCGGTTGTCGACCTGACCTGCAACCTGGCCAAGGACGTTACCTACGACGAGATCTGCCAGGCCATGAAAGAGGCTTCGGAAGGCGAACTGAAAGGTATCCTCGGTTACACCGAAGACGCTGTCGTTTCGAGCGACTTCCTGGGCGACGCACGCACCTCGATCTTCGACGCTAAGGCAGGTATCCAGCTGACCCCGCGTTTCGTGAAAGTCGTTTCGTGGTATGACAACGAATGGGGCTACTCGAACAAAGTGGTTGAACTCATCCAGCATATGAACACCGTTAAGTAGTACGGTTTTTTCATCTAATCAGGACGGGGGCCTGCACCATTTGGTGCAGGCCCCCGTTTTTTATGGCTTCGGTCTGTTGGTGTGGCGCGGCCCTATTCTTCCCGGCAGAGCAACACTGTGGCATAGACTGCGACACCCTCTTCCCGCCCCGTGAACCCGAGTCGCTCGGTCGTCGTCGCCTTGATCGAGAGGTCATCGACCGGAACTCCTAAAATCGGGGTCAGGGTTTCGCGCATCCGGTCGATGTGGGGACGCAACTTCGGGGCCTGCGCCAGTATCGTGCAGTCCGCATTCACCAGTTTATACCCTTTCTCGCCAACCAGTCCCATGCACCGTTCGAGCAACACTTTGCTGTCTATTCCTTTGAACTCCTGCGCGTTGTCCGGGAAATGGAGCCCGATGTCCCCCAGGGCGAGCGCCCCCAGCAGGGCGTCGCACAAAGCGTGGATCAGGACGTCGCCGTCCGAGTGAGCTACGAAGCCTTTATTATGTTCAATGCGAATGCCGCCGAGCCACATCGGCAGTCCTTCCGCCAATGCGTGCACATCGAACCCGTTGCCGATACGAAAATTGTTCATGCTGAAATGGAATGATTCTAAGGCAAATTTATTAATTTTATCCTATCTAAAAATTTTACATCCCATGAAACAAATCTCAGAACTCGAACCCCGGATCGTGTGGGAAATATTCGAACAGATCACCCGGGTGCCGCGTCCTTCCAAGAAAGAATCTAAAATTCAGGCTTTTATCGAAACTTTTGCAAACCGGAACGGGCTGGAACACAGGCGGGACGCCAAAGGGAATATCGTTGTCGTCCGCCCGGCCTCATCGGGTCGTGAAGGCGAACCGGCGCTGATCCTCCAGAGCCATATGGATATGGTGTGCGAGAAAGATGCCGGGGTGGGAATCGATTTCGAGAACGACCCGATCCCGGCCTATGTAGACGGCGAGTGGGTCCGGGCGAAAGGAACGACGCTGGGGGCGGACTGCGGGATCGGCATGGCGTTGCAGATGGCGGTGCTGGTTGACAAAGAGTTGCGGTGCCCTAAGATCGAGGCCCTGTTTACTGTCGATGAGGAACAGGGATTGACCGGGGCGATGAACCTCGGCGAAGGGATGCTGACCGGAAACCGGATGATCAACCTCGACTCGGAGGACGAAGGGGAAATTTTTATCGGTTGCGCCGGGGGGATCGACACGATCGCAACGATGGCTTATGTTCCGGAGGCGGCGCCCTCCTCTGCGGAATACAAATACTTTACGGTGCAGGTTTCGTGCCTGCACGGGGGACATTCGGGAGATGATATCGAGAAAGGGTTCGCCAATTCCAATAAAGTGCTGAACCGTATCCTGTGGAATCTGGCGAAAGATCATGGATTGCGGGTGTGCCGGTTCGATGGGGGAAACCTGCGGAACGCCATTCCTCGGGAAGCGGAGGCGATCGTTGCCATGCCGGTATCTCGAGTGGCAGCGGCAGGCCAAGCCTTTCGGGAATTGGCGGATGAGATTGTAGCGGAGTACAAGCATACGGAGACTTCGATGAAGATTGTGCTGGAGGCGGCGGCCGAAGTGCCTGCAACGGTGCTGCCGACCGATGCGCAGCGGCGGTTGTTGGACGTGCTGTATGCTGTGCCCCACGGTGTTATGGCGATGAGTTTTGCCATGCCGGGGTTGGTGGAGACTTCGACGAACCTGGCTTCCGTGAAAATGCCGGAGGAGGGAAAGATCGTGATCACCACTTCGCAGCGAAGTTCGGTGGAGAGTGCCAAGCGGGACATTGCCGACCGGGTAGCGGTCGTGTTCTCGTTGGCCGGCGCGGAAGTAAAGCATACCGACGGCTATCCAGGGTGGGCGCCGAATCCGGATTCGCCGCTGGTGCAGCTCTCTGCCGGGATCTATAAGGAGTTGTTCGGCGTCGAGCCGAAGATCAAAGCGATCCATGCGGGGCTGGAGTGCGGCCTGTTCCTGACCCGGTATCCGCATCTCGACATCATCTCCACGGGACCTACTTTGCGGGGCGTCCATTCCCCGGCCGAGAGGGTGGAGATCGCCAGTGTAGGCAAGGTCTGGACGTACCTGAAACGGTTGGTGGAGCAGGCATGAGCCTTTATCCGGCAATCTCCTGCATTTATTTTATAAATAAACGCCGCTCCGGATCGATACTTTCAGTTTGAAAAATGGTTCGATTTACACCGGGTTGAAACCGAACCGGTTAGGTTAGTAAAATTATTTAAGAACGTGGAGAAGTCCACAGAAAAATGAATAACGACAAGGTACTCTGGGGGATAAAAAACGAAATTCGTGAGAAAAAGTTTTTTTATCTCGGGATAGTATTCTATATTTGCCCATAGTTAGGGGTGGATCCTAATGGGAACTCAAGTAATAACAATATTAACCCTTTTCAACTTAAATGCTTTTATATGAAGAAAATTAGACTGTTAACAGTGTTGATCCTTGGTTTGCTCGTAGGCGGTACGGCCTATGCGCAGAACCGGGTGAGCGGCGTGGTTAAGTCTTCGGAAGACGGACAACCACTCGCAGGTGTAGTCGTACAGATCAAAGGTACGACCATTGGTGCTTTGACCGGTGCCGACGGTGCATACACCATCAACAACGCATCGGTAGCTAATTCCACTCTGGTTTTCAGCTACGCCGGTATGCGTAAGCAAGAGATTCCCGTTGCAGGGAAATCTACCATCAACGTAACCATGCAACCCGATGCTTTACAGGCAGAGGCGGTTACCGTAACTGCTCTCGGCGGACGGAAACAGAACCGTGCACTCGGTTATGCGACCAGTACCGTAAAAGGGGACGAATTGGCACGTACCAACACCGTCAGCCCGGCGAATGCATTGCAGGGTAAAGTGGCAGGGGTGCAGATCGCTTCCGGCGGTTCCGGTGGTATCACCACCGCTCCGACTGTGACTATCCGCGGTAACAAATCGCTGGATAAGAACAACTCCCCGATCTATGTGATCGACGGGATCATCATGGAGTACGAACAGCAGTCTGCCGGCAACAACTTCCGTAACACCGACGGTACCATTTACGGTAACCAGTTGAAGAACCTGAACCCGGACGACTACGAAAGCGTCACGGTGCTGAAAGGTGCGGCCGCTACCTCGCTGTACGGTGCCCGCGGCGCCAACGGTGCCATCGTGATCACCACCAAAGGCGGTAAGGCTCGCAAAGGGATCGGCGTGGAAGTGAACTACACCCACGAATGGGGTTCGCTCTACGACTTTGCCACCCCGCTCCAGAACGAATACGGTATGGGTGCGCCGGGTAACGGCTACGAAGGCGGCGTGATCGAAGGCCAGCAGTATACCCGGAACGGTTATACGGCTGCTTCGTGGGGCCCGTCGGTCGCTTCGATGCAAGGCCAGCAGCTGTATCAGTTCTACAAATACTATGCTCCGGACGGTATCGACAACCCGCTGAGCAACTACGAGACCTATCCGAACGCTTGGAAGGCTTTCTACCAGAACACCAGCTACGACAACGTGAGCGTTGCACTGACCGGCGGTTCGGAAAAAGCCACCTACCGTCTGTCGTACGGTTATATGAACGGTGACGGTAACATGCCGAACAACTCGTTCAGCCGCCACTCGATCAACTTCAACACGACCGGTAAGATCAACGATATTCTCTCGACCAACCTGTCGGTTCAGTACTCGAATTCGGATACCAAGAACCCGAACTCTACGATCGGCGGTTCATGGGGTACCGTGACGGCCATGCTCGTGGGCGGTTACTACGCCAACCGGAGCACCGACCTGCAATGGTACAAGGATCACTATATCAATGACGTGACCCACGAGACCTACGGGACCTCTTCGCTTTCGACCGTCAACAACCGAATCGCACAGTTGTACGAAAACAACCTGAACCGTAACGAACAGACCCTTATCGCCCAGTTGGGCCTGAGCGCTCAATTTACCGATTGGCTGGATGCCAACGTCAGCATCAGCTACAACAACTGGCAGGTCTTCACCGAGACGAAAAACGCCGGGTATATCAATCAGGGTCAGTATGCTATCAGCGGCAACACCAGCGGCTCGTACGACGGTATCGCCCAGCTGCACAGCAACAACCGCTTTATCAACGACAACCTTGAGCTGGACGTGCGTGTGCTGGCCGAAATCTACGGTAACACCCGCTATACCTCTTACAACAAGAGTACTAAAGGTGGTCTGATCACTCCGGGCCTGTTCTCGTTCTCGAACTCGAAGGATGCGATCTCCCTGGACGCAGGCGACGTGGGTTACACTCCGCGTAACAATATGACCGTCGGGGTAGCCGGCGTAGTCAACCTCTCGTGGAAAGACCAGGTATACCTGGAAGTGACCGGCCGTAATGACTGGCTTTCTACCCTGCTGTATCCGACGTGGATTCCGTACGGCCAAGACAACTATTCGGTGTTCTATCCGTCGGTGAACGCATCGTGGGTATTCTCGGATACGTTCCATATCGACCCGAACGTCCTCTCTTTCGGTAAACTGCGTGCATCGTGGGCCCAGGTAGGTAAGGGTACCGACGCGTACTCCACCGCATCGGGAGCTGGCGGTTATTCCGTATCTTCCATGTGGGGTCCGCAGAACACCAATATCCTGTCTGCTTCCCCGAACTACTCGACCCTCCCGAACTACGACCTGAAGCCTGAACTCCAGACCTCTATCGAATTCGGTGCCGACCTGCGTTTCCTGAACGGACGCCTGGGTGTCGACGTAGCTTACTACAAGACCAACACCAAGAACCAGATCCTGTCGCTGAACGCCGTTACCGAATCGGGTGTGAGCAAACAGCTGATCAACGCCGGTAACATCCAGAACCAGGGTTGGGAGCTTCAGATCGACGCAACCCCGATCCGCAGCCGTACGGTGAACTGGAACATCGGTGTCAACTGGGCGCGCAACCGCGGTAAGATCAAAGAGCTGCACCCGGATATCAACTACTACGCGATCAGTACCTATTCGTGGGACGGTTCCGCAGGTCTGCAGGTCACCGCGTTCGAAAACGGCCCGTTCGGTGTGATCACTGCCGGTAACAACTACAGCTACCAGGCCCCGACCGCTATTTACAACAACGCCAACGACCCGAACGACCCGCGCAACGGCAAACGCATGCTGTACATCGCAGGGAGCGCGGACTCCAATACGAACAGTGTCGGCGCCAACACGAACCTGGCTTACTACTACGAGAGCGCAAGCCGTATCTCGGGCTACTATGGCAGCGAGGCTTCGTACTGGGGCGGCAAAGAGAACATCACCACTATCCTGGGCCGCGTAGAACCTGACTTCACCTACGGTATCAATACTTCGGTGCAGATCAACCTGCCCAACAGCAGCGGTTCGCTGGACTTCTACGCCCAGATCGACGGCCGTTCGGGCGGATCCGTGATCCAGCCGATCAAAGCCAACTACCTGGACAACATGGGCGGTACCGAGCAGTCGCTGTACGGTCGTGATGCCGAACACGGCGGTGTGGCACGTACCAACTACAAAGGCGAAGTGGTTTACAACGGTATCGTTCCGGATGCGGTCTTCAGTAACCTCGGCGGCGGTAACACGCAAGTTGTCTCTTTCTCGACCGGCGAAACGGTAGACCTGAACGGGCTGACTTTCCGTGAAGCGGTTGATGCCGGGTATATTCAACCGGTACTCGCTTCGACTTGGTGGTACTACAACAGCGGCAATGCGGAAGACCAGGTGTCCAAAGGGACCTACATGGCCCTGCGTGAATTGACCCTGGGCTACAACTTCCCGGAAAAGTGGATCAAGCACGTAGGTTTGCAGTCCGCCCGCCTGTCGTTCACGGCACGCAACCTTTGCTACATCATCAACAAGATGAACGGCGGATCGAACCCCGACTCGTTTATCTCGAACAACGCCTTGACGCCGTACGACTACAGTACCACGCCGTTCATGCGCAACTTCTCTT
Organism: Rikenellaceae bacterium; assembly: GCA_020859745.1. GTDB lineage: Bacteria > Bacteroidota > Bacteroidia > Bacteroidales > Rikenellaceae > Rikenella. The sequence goes on along the minus strand of JAJBVQ010000236.1, from coordinate 12,072 downwards.
TCAGCCTGAATCTCAGATTCTAACTTTAATTACAAAACAGGTTTTCATATGAAAATAACGAAATATCTAATCGGAGGTTTGGCGGCGCTCGCGCTTGTCGGTTGTAAAGACAAGATGCGCGAGTTGAACTCCAACCCTAACACGATCGGGGAAACCGACCCGCGGTATATGTTCCTGGACGGGACTGCCAACCTGGACAATACGCGAGGGTCGATCGAGAACGCCACCCAGAACGACGGCGTGAAGATGCAGTACTTCGTGTACTACAGCGGCGCTTCGGCCGGACAGTACTGCAATCCGGTGAGCAGCAGCTACACCTCGCCGGCAACGATCGACAACTACTACTCCTGGCTGTACGGCGTGGGTTACAAAATGACCCTGTTGCAAGACTACATCGACCATAACATCACGGATGCGGCCCAGCAGCAGAGATACCAGGACCTGCGCGCCATTGCCGGTATCATGAAAGTCTACGAAGCTTTCCGCGTGTTCCAGAACTACGGTGCGGCTGTTTACAGCCAGGCTTTCAAGGCTATCACCGAAGGGATCACCCGGCCGAAATACGACCTCTTCTCGAACGAGGTGTACGAATCGCTGGACGACGAGTTGGCAGGTTACATCGCCGTACTCGAAGCTCCGGCCAATGAGACCACGGTCGAACTCGGCGTTTACGACCCGATTTACGGTTATACGGTGAACCCTGACGAAGGCGCTCCGAACGCTCTGGGCAACTATGAACAGCAGCGCGCCAAATGGAAGAAGTTCGCCAACTCCTACCGCCTGTACATGGCCTGGATCATGAAGGCGGCCGATGCGGCACGCTTCAACCAGGTACTGACCGCCACCAAGGCTTCGGGCTGGTTCGAAAGCGCTGCGGACGGCGCCTTCGCTTACCTGAACGGCTCCCAAGACAACAGCGGTATCTACAACTCGGACGGTAGTTCGAATATCAGCCTGAACTACTCGGTAACGGATAACTTCATCAGCTACCTGAAATACCTGGACGACCCGCGCCTGCCGCTCCTGGCACGCGCCAACGACCTGCACGCAGCCAACACCGAGATGCAGTGGATGGCCAATTACTTCCCGGACTCACTGCAAATGCACTGGGTTTACGACAGTGAAACGAAAAGCTGGAGCCAGAAGAACTGGGGCGATGTCCTCGACTTCCAGAGCGACCCGATGATGGCATACCAGGGCCAGTCGCCCAGCCCGAAGGATTATGACAAGAGCGGTCCGGAGATGTTCTGGGGCCAGCGTACCTTCACGTTCCGTTTCTACCACCCGAACTACAAACCGGGCGACACGGAAGGCAACAAGACCCTGGGGCCGTGGACGGTCAACAACGTAGGTACCATATCGGAAAATTATCCGGCGACCTGGACGGTTTACAATCCGGACACTTCGTTCACGATCTCGGTAGCCTGCCGTCCGCAGGGCCGTTATTTCATCGCCAGCGGCGGTAAAGTGTTCGGCGACAATGCCGGGGCCAGCGGTAACAACGGCTATGACGGCCCGGTGAGCAACTCGAACAAGTTCTACCGCCAGCCGCTCTATACCTATCCCGAGTTCTGCTTCATGATGGCTTACCTGACCCAGAACGGTGAGACCACCGGTCAGTCGGCCGATACTTGGTATGCAGACGGCGTAACGGCAGCCATGGAAGAGCTCCAGGGCGACGCCATCCGCTACGGAGTACAGGTAGCCACCAACACGGCTTACACCTATTACAACGAAAGTACCGGCCAGACGATCACCATCAACCCGAAAGTCGCCGGTATCAACGACAACGGCGTTTACAGCATCACCGACAAGATTTCCGCCTATGTCAGCGCACAGGCCCTGGCCAACGCTGCGGACAAGAACGAAGCGATCGTCGGCCAGATGTGGATCTACGCTTACAAGCAGCCGATCAAGATGTGGGACTGGTGGCGTATTACCGGCTATCCGAAGATCGTGCCCGTAGCGACTCCGGCAGACCGTCCGAACGGCCTCTACTGGGTTCGTCCTTACACCGAAACGTCTGAGGAAGCGCTGGAATGGCCGCGCCGCGGCAACCTGCCGTCGGCCGAAGCCGCCAACAACGACAACTGGAACGCCATCCGTGACGAGTTGCTCAAGCAACCGAACTACGGCGCGACTTACAACCAGACCACCGGGCGTATCTTCTGGGATAAGCAAGGTTTGTAAAACGTATCGAAGATATTCTCCGCCAGGGAGTTCGCTCCCGGCGGGGAATTATTGGTTAGTTGTATTTTATCGTCTCAACCCGGTTCTCTCGTGGTGTTAGTAGTCTTGGGAGAAATCTGACCGGGAAGGCCCCCGGGCCGGCATATGCGGATCGCTCCGATCCTATGCCGCGTCCGGGAGCCTTTTTTTATCCGTAGGGACTGGATACGCCACAACCGTATAGCAAAGATCGGCCGCTGTAACGGAATTACGGGAAAATCACTAACTTTGTAAAAATTTTTAAATAACTGAACAGAATGTCTTACAATCTTCTGAAAGGTAAAAAAGGCCTGATCTTCGGGGCGCTCAACGACAAATCCATCGCCTGGCAGGTGGCCGAACGCGCCGTGGAAGAGGGCGCGGAAGTCGTGCTGACCAATACGGCTATGGCTGCCCGCATGGGCGGCACTGCGGAGCTGGCCGAAAAACTCGATACCATATTCGTTCCCGCCGATGCCACCAGCGTCGAAGACCTGGAAAACCTGATCGACAAAACAATGGAGCATTTCGGCGGCAAGTTCGACTTCATCCTCCACTCCATCGGGATGTCGCCCAACGTTCGCAAAGGGCGCACCTATGACGACCTCGACTACGGCTTCCTGATGAAAACGCTGGATATTTCCGCCATCTCGTTCCACAAAGTGATGCAGGTGGCCCGCAAGAAAGACGCCCTGAACGAATGGGGGTCGATCGTGGCGCTCTCTTATATCGCCGCCCAGCGCACCCTGTACGGTTATAACGACATGGCCGATGCCAAAGCGCTGCTGGAGTCGATCGCCCGCTCGTTCGGGTATATCTACGGGCGCGAGAAGAAGATCCGCGTCAATACCGTATCGCAGTCGCCGACGCCGACCACGGCCGGGAGCGGAGTTATGGGCCTCGACCACCTGATGGACTTCGCACAGCGCATGTCGCCGCTGGGGAATGCCACGGCTCTGGATTGCGCCAACTACGTGCTGACCCTGTTCAGCGACCTGACCCGCAAAGTGACCATGCAGAACCTTTTCCACGACGGCGGTTTCTCCAGCATGGGGATGAGCCGGCGCGCGATGAAGCTCTACGGAAAGAACCTCGAAGAGGAACTTAAGGAATACGAAGAGAAAAACATGGAATTCCTCGACGTGAAACACGGCAAATAGCCGGTTCCTGCGCCTTGTTATCGAGAACGGGCCTCCTGCCCAAAGCAGGAGGCCCGTTCCTTTATTCAAGGGGTTTCATGTAGACCGTCATCTCCCGGTCGGCCGCCGCTTTGGTCAGTTGGCCCGACTCGGAGGAGGGCTTGCAATTCCCGTCCTCGCACAACCGCATATTGAAGGTGTACTTGTACCCCCTTTTGAGGATGTCCGGTGCGACACCCTGATAATACCGTCCGCCGGCTTTGACCGTCAGCACCAGTCGGCTCTCCTCGTAGGCGTAGAACAGATATTGGTTGTTTCCGTTAGGCTCTATTGCCGGATTGAACGCCGTAGCCCTGGGAGGCTCCTGCCCGTCGCTCGCCGCCGTGAACAGGTAGCCCCAGCTGCTGAATCCGCCGATACTCAGGTGGTCTATGGCCGGCGTTGCATCCCATTCCGGATCGAAAAAGACTTTGAACGTCACCAGCGCAGTCACATGGGCCAGGTTGACCGCCACGTCGTTACTTCCGAACCGGAGATCGCCGTACACCCGCGCTGTGAGCGGCGGCTGCACGCCGTCCGATCCGAACAGCTTCGTAGCGGCGGTGTCTTTGCGGTTCACGAACTCCGCTTCTGTGCCCGAAAAGCCCTCCAAGACGTCCGAACTGTTCGCCACTACGTAAATCCGGGCCGAAGGATAGAAATTCCGGATAAAAGCATCGGGAGGCAGCACGCGGAAACGGAGCGATTGTTCCGTCACTTGCGGAATGCTGCGGGTAAAGAGCAGATTGCCGCCGTTGTCGAAACCCGCCACGAACAGGCTGTCCACCCATTGGGCTGCCGCATCGGAGCCGATTCCGCCGGTAGGCAGTTGGACACGCCCCAGGTCAAGGTGTATGTCCAGCGCGGCCGACGGTTGCAGGATCGTCAGGCCGGATTCGTAACCGCCCTTCGGATCGCTGATCCGTATCTGCGCCGTGCGGTCGTCCATCGTACGGTTTAGCGTCAGGAAAAAGGCGAGGGAATCGAACTTCTCTCCCTTCGAAACGTATTGGGGCACAACCCAGTCGCTGCCCTGCCGGATATCCACCCGATAATCCTTCCCGCTCCGCAGTTTGACAATAATCGTATCCCGTACCGGGCCCACTTCGTAGATTGACTGGCCTTGCGGCAGCGTTCCGTCGCCTTTCTGGGTGACGGCGATGCTCTTCGTAATCCCGCCCGTCTGTATGTGGATATAAGCAGTACGTTCGTTGGGCGTGTCGTTCTCTTTCGCCGTGACCGTCAGGGTCACTGTCCCCGGATTGCCGCTCCGGGGAGATACGCCGATCCATTCCGGAACGGCTTTGGTATCGGAAGTCTCCACGCTCCACGGAGCTGTGGTCGTGAAGGTTGTGGTAGCGGTCTGTTCGCCTCCGGCGTTTTCCGGCAGCGTGATTTCCGGAATGTCGACGGTCACTTCCGCCGGTGTCGTGTCAATGGTCTTGCTGCAAGCGGCCAGTAAAAGGGAAGCCCCGAGCAGATATGTCCTGATATTCATAATATACCTGATATTTAATGGCAGAAAAGGTAGCTGTTGCCCGTTTGCCTGGTTTGAGGCTGGTGGCAAGGGTCATTTCCTGTCCTTTTTTACGGTAACTTAAGACAAAAAGCGTTCCAAGATAAGCTTTCCGAAATATGTCTCCTGCGAGCTGAATGTCAAAGAAAATTCAGAATCTAACAATTCAGGGATATTCTTAACAAAATGGTAAATTCCCGCCTTTCCCTTATCCGGCGATTGGCGGAAAAAGTGTTACTTTGCAAACAGTAAGACCGAAAATCAATATCCGTAAAGCATAAAAGCATGGAGATCAACAAAAGTGGAGCCGCCCTGTCCAAGATCGTGCAGATCGGCGAGAAACTCAAGAAACTGACCGCCGAGACGGGGCAGGAGTACCTGCCGCTGAACCGCGGCGTCAACGCTGTGGTCAATATCGACCTGAGTGAAGTGGTGAAGAACATGGATTTCAATTCGAACGACATCCAGGTCTATCCTCCGGGACCGGGCTTCCCGGCGTTGCGTCAGGCAATCAACGAGGAGTATTTCGGCGGGAAATCCTCACCGGACAATATCCTGATCTCGGCAGGGGGGATGAACGCCCTCGACCTGGTAGTCCAGACTGTTGGGATGGGCAAACTCTACCTGCCGGTCTATTACTGGGGGTGCTATTTCCAGATGCTGACGGTGCGGGGGATCGGCAATGCGGAATACATGGCCCAAAGCGACCTGGAGGGCATGATCCCGGAGCTGAAGGGGAACGCGGTGCTGATCTGCGACCCGGGGAACCCGCTGGGTGAGAAATACGACGACGACCAGCAGTTCGCGCTGATCAAAAAGCTCAACGACGCGGGGATCGTGGTCTTCTTCGACAGCCCGTACCGCCGTATCTTCTATGACCGGACGGATAACTATTACCAACGGTTGATGGAGCTGGAGAATGTGGTCATTACCGAAAGTTTCAGCAAGTCGGTGGGGCTGAGCGGCCAACGCCTGGGATTCATCCACACCACGAACAAGGAGCTGCACGATGAACTGGAGATCCGCCTGATGTATTGCACCAACGGGGTCAATGCGTTCGCGCAGCAGCTTATTTTACGGCTTCTGACAGCTCCGGAAGGGATTAAGGCGGCCAACGACTTTAAAGCGGCTACAGCGCGCGATATCGCCCTCAATATCGAATACCTGAAGCAGCGCGGCCTGCTGGCGGAAGAGTATTACCACGCGAGCACGCCGACGGGGATCTTCGTGGTGGTGAACCGCACGGAAGAAGAGCTTCTGGCACACCGCATCGGCAGCGTTTCGCTGTCGTTCTTTACCAAAAGCCAGAAAGAAAAGGCGGCGAAATTCGCCCGCATCTGCGTATCCTCGCCGCACTGGAAGTTCGTGAAATATTTCGACGAGGTCAAATAGATTTCCTTGTAAGTTGTAAGGCGTTAATTGTTGTGAACCGGGCCGTCGGCGATAATCGCCGACGGCCCGGTTTGTACAGACCTAAATCCAAATCTCATCAGATAAAAGAGCCTGCCCAAAAATATGGGCAGGCTCTTTCGATTTAGCCAAAGATGCGGTTCCCAAAAGGGGAACCGCATCTGACAAGGATTAATACAGCCCTGCGGGTTCGATAACATCCCAGAACACGCGTCCCGAGTAGTCGTTCCAACCGTGCGGTGCATAAGACGGATTCGTCTGTGCCTCCAGGGCAGACTGCATTTCATACCAGTTCGGCATGTTTTCAACCTGCGGCTGCGGAGTGGTCACGCGACGCGGGAACACCATCTGTTCGCCGGTAGAGAGGTACGGCTGTTCAAAACCGAGCTGCTGCGGCATGGCAGCTTCGTTCGGGGTTTCCCATTCGTACTTCACGGTGTGCGGATAACCGGTTAATTTGTAGTAGAACCACGTGTTTTCCGGTTTCTGCCAGTTAGCGAGCCACATCTGGATCATGATCTTATTGGTCTTATCATCCTGGCTGCCGGTAAACTGTACGTCCGGTTTGGCAATGTAGTTCGTGTAGTCAGCCCCGGTGTAGTCGATCTTGTACAGGCGCTTGTTCGAACCGTCTGCATCGGCGTTTACGCCTGCCACGGTCGGGAAGCTGTTGTTGGTACAGATCTTCACGAATACACGTTCGGCATCTTCGACGGTTTCCTGCATGGAAGCGCGAATCCCTTCGTTATACCAGCCTTCTGCGTCTTTCGAACCGATCGTACCACCGTCGTAGTTGCAGATCAGGGCCATCAGGAAGCAGTGCTCGGCATAGGGCAGCACTTTGGTCACCATCTTGATCTCGGTTTCAGCCGGACTGTTGTTGTCGTAGTCCCAAGACGGACCAGCCCAACCACCGCCACCGGTGTTCATCAGGTAGTGACGACTCTGGAGACCGGATGCGATACGGAAGCTCATCGATACGACACCGTTGGTGAACGGCTCCTTGTTGGTCCCGTAAACAGCCGTTTCGGTAGTACCGGTGAAGCTGTTGGTCATCTGGGCCGATTTGAGGGTCGCATTGTGTGCGATACGTGCCTCTTTTTCGCTGGCCGAGATACCATACTCATCCGGATTCTTCCAGTCGGGATGGCGCATGGTGATCGAAAGGCTCAAGCCTTTGAGCAGAGTACCCGGGCCGAACGAATTCCCGCTGTTAGCCGGGTTGGAAGTCTGGCCCTGGAAAACGTTACCCATTTTCAGGACATCGCCCCAAGATTTACGCGTCCAGGTGTTGGTCTTTTCGTCGTAAATGTTTTTGGTCAGCAGCGAGTCCGGATAGTAAGACGCAACGAACTTGTAAGCGGTACTCAGCGAAGTGTCGCAGAAGTTCATGTTGGCTACCAGCGGCAGGCGCGGGTCGTTCACCAGTTTCATCGAATGTACGTAGGAAACCGGCATACCATACCAGAAAGAGAGCTGGTTGTTCTCGTTCTTGTCGTACCAGGAGTCCGGCAGAACGAACTGGCAACCGTCCTGAACTTCGCTCATCAGCGCGTTCGGATTGCTGGATACCAGCTGACGTACTTCGCCGAGGACGGTCTGATAGAATTCAGGATCCACGTTACGTACCGACACTGCCATTTTCAGGCGCAGCGTAGTGGCGAATTTAAGCCAGCGTTCGCGTTCCTTTTCAGGCGTGTTCACTGCCCAGGTAGCACCACCCGTCTCTTTGGTCGTGTAGGTGAAACCGTAGAAACCGTCATGGGCGCCCAGTGCAACTGCGTCCTCGCGGATCGGAGAACTCAATTGTGCGATACACATTTTCACAGAGTCGTCGAGCTGTTTGTAAATGCCCGATTCCTTGCTATAAACATTGTAAGTCGGGAAAGTGATCCCTTCGCGGATTTTGAACGCTTCGTCGAACACCATTGCACCGTAGTTGGTGAAGATGGTCCACGCTTCGTGCATCTGGAGTACCCGGGCGATCGCACGGATATCCTGATAACGAGGACGTTCGGTGGCATCCAACTGTTCGTCGATATAATCGCACAGAGAGTTCAGTCTCTTACCTGCAGAATAGTAGCGGCTGTAGATCTTACCGAAGTAGCTCATGTTACCGCCCGACCAGTCGGTCGGATTCACGTAAGAACCGCTGGAGCCGTTGTAAAGGCTCACCTGCATCGTAGCACCGATGTTCCCTGCCCGGTCGCGTGCCCAGCCGTTGCTGAACCATCCCCAGTTTTTCGTTGCGCCGAGGAACTGGTATTCGGGCAGAGCTGAACTGATCAGATCGGGATTTGTGTTGAGTTCCCGCATCTTATCCTTACAGCCCGTCAGGACCGCAACGGAAAGAACCGCGGCACCCACTATGTATTTTTTGTATGTTTTCATAAATGACTTGTTTAGGATTTTGATACGATTAGAATCTCAGGTTCAGGTTGATCGAGAAGCTGCGGGAGTACGGTACTCCACCCCAGTCCACAGGAACCAGCGGGTTACCTGACGACATCGATTCTGGGTTGATTTTGTCGGGCAGACCGTTGTACAGGTAGCAGAGGTTACGTGCCGAGAACGACAGGCGTGCATCCTGCAGACCTACATGTTTGATCCACTTCTGCGGGAAGTTGTACCCGATCGTGATCTCACGCAGTGCGATATAGGTATAATCGTAAACCATTTCCTCGGTCGGCATGGTCAGGGCGCCGCCCAGCCAGCCGTATTGGCCCTGGTAGTAAACAGTGCTGAGCATCGGGGCGATATAGCCAGCATCTACAGCCTGCTGCATCGTCATACCGCGCAGGTCTACCTGACCCTGGTGTACCACGCCGTCGCCGTCAGTGTATGTACTCTGACCGTTCAGCGTCGTTACCACCATGGCGTTTTTACCGGTATAAACCCCGTCGAGGACCAAACCGTTATTGACCAGGTCGCCTTTGTAGTTGGTACGTGCCAGACCGCCGTGTTCGGCATCGCGGCCATAGAGCGACGATTTGTTCGCCCCGGCTGCCATTGCAGTCACGTAGCTCGTAGAGATCATGTTACCGCCCACGCGGCCGTCGATCTGTGCGAAGAGGTCCAGGGAACCGTTGTTGTTCGGCAGGTTCACCATCAGGTTGGTCGTGAACGATGCGTTGAAGTCGGCCTCTACGTTACCCAATACGTCGTAGGTATGATCCGTATTGTAGTAGTTGCTGTACAGGTTACCGTCCTTGTCTTTGTTCCGGCCGGGCATGTTGTTGTTGGTCTGCCATACGGTCAGCGGAAGGCCCGTTGCATATTCCCCGTAGTAGCGCAGCGCTTTCTTGCCGTTCAGCGGGTTGTTCGGGTTGCTCTCGTCATAGTAGTGAGCCAGGGTACGGGTCGTACCATAACCGTCACCGGCTACGATCTGACCGAATGCACCGCCTTCGAATGCCACGATAGCAGGAGTCATACGACCGCCGCCGCCGTAGAAGATCTGGCGTTTGATATCCGGGTGCAGTTCTTTCACCTTACCGCGGTTGCGGCTCCAAAGCAGGCCGATGTTCCACCGTACGGTGTTGGTCTGGATCGGACGGAAGTCCAAAGCGATTTCCCAACCCTGGTTCTGGATGTTACCGGCGTTGATCAGGCGGTTGCTTACACCCGATTCGGTAACGGCAGCCAGAGTAAGGATCTGGTTCTTGGTGTTGATCTTGTAGTAAGCCACGTCCACACCGATAGCGCCGTTCAGGAAACGCAGGTCGGCACCGAATTCCATAGACTGCTGGATTTCCGGTTTCAGGTCGTAGTTAGGCAGGGTACCGTCGTTCGGCGTTGCCGAGAAGATATTGCCGCCCGTCACCGGGGTATAGGTCGAGATGTTGAAACCGCCGGCCCCGTTGCTGGTTGCATAGGCGCTGGTACCGGAACCTACCTGGCCCCACGATGCACGCAGTTTACCGAAAGAAAGCACGTTCGGGTTGATGTGGAACGTATCGGAGAATACCCACGACAGGTTCACTGACGGGTAGAACACCGAGTAGTTGTCATGAGCGCCTTCACGCAGCATGAAGTCCGGATAGAGCAGCGAAGAGATCCAGTCGTTACGGCCGGTTACTTCGAGGTTGATCTGGTCTTTCCAAGAGAGGTTGACTACACCGCCGAGCCCGACAACCATGTTGTTACGGCGGTTCCAGCTTGAGCTGAGGTTATCTACCGTGATCGGGTTCTGGGTATTTGCGAACGAGAACAGCCCCGGAACTTTCAGACCGCCGTTGGTCGAACGGCTGTAAGAAGCACCTGCCTGGTTCCCGTACATTTCGTTGATCAAACGAACGTCCAGTTCGAGGTTATCGTCTACAAAGCGGTTGTTGCTGTGCAGGGTAATCAGGGAGTTGTATTTACCCCAGTTCTTACCGCTGATAGCATACTGGTTACCGCTACCTTTACGATATTTTTCGGAACCCCAGTTTTTGGTTTCGTCGTTTTCGATGTAGTGGTTGTACGAAATGCTTGCGCTTGCATCCAACCAGCTGGTGAGCTGAGCGTTCAGGGCCAGACGGCTGATAATGGTCTGCTCCGTGTGCTCGACGTTCCTATCGACAAACTCGTTCAGGGTATTCTGCAGGCTGATCAGGCTGCCGCTGGCGCCTTCAGCGTTGACAACCATACGTTCCCAGTTGCTGTAGTCGATATAGTTATCGCGGAACCAGTTCAGGTCGGTGTTACGGGACAGGTTGGTAGTCACCTGGTTAACGAAGCTCGTACCGTCGCTGTAACCGTCGATACGGTGGGCGTTCAGCGTGTTCGAGTTCGAGTACTGCATGCTGAAGTCTACAGAGAAGATATCGTTGATCTTACCGTTGGTGCGGAAGTTCACCGAGTGGCGTTTGAAGTCGTTCTTGGGCAGCGGGCCTTTCATCGACGTATAACCGTACGACAGACGATAGGTTGCCTTTTCCGAACCTCCGGTCAGCGCAACGCTCACGTTGTCCTGGTAGCCGGTCTGGAACAGCGATTTCCAGTTGTCCGGATAAGATACGAGCGGTTCGTCCGGGTTGAATTCGTATCCGGGACGGTTTTCCCACAATTTGTAATCTTGACGCATGCTGATACCGGCATCCATCCGGGGACCGAAAGAAAGACCGGTATAAGTCGAAGCGGTAGACTGAATAGCGGGGTCGATACCGCCTTCGAAACCGTTCGTCGCGCTACCCATACCATAAAGGTTCTGAAGGGCGATCGGCGATTTGTAAGCCTGCGAGAATTCGTGGGTGTAGTTCACTTCCACACCGATACCGTTGCGGGCTTTACCGCCTTTGGTGGTGATCACGATGGCACCGTTGGCACCGCGCGAACCGTACAGAGAGGTTGCGGCGGCACCCTTGAGGACGGTCACCGATTCGAAGTCCGAAGAGTTCAGGTTCTTCAACTGGTTACCGTACATGTTACCGTCGTTGGTCATCCCGTCGGTACCGTAATCGTGGTCGATCACGATCCCGTCGATCACATAGATCGGGGAGTTGTTCTTGGTCAGCGATTTGGCACCACGCAAGGTTACCACCGGCACGCTGGTCAGACCCGACGATCCGGTAGTGGCGATGTTAAGACCGGCTACTTTACCCTGCAGTGCGTTGATCGGACTGATGGTGTTGGTACGTGCCAGGTCGTCCCCCTTTACCGTAGTTGCGGCATAACCGATCTTACGATCCTGTTTTTTACCGCCCAGCGCCGTCACCGTTACAGCCTCTGCCTGTAAAGCATCGGGTTGCATGGTTACGTTGATGGTAGATTTCCCTG
>JAJBVQ010000237.1 GCA_020859745.1 Rikenellaceae bacterium | reverse complement strand
GATTTACGACTGGTATGCGACCGCTCAGGCCAATCAGAACAACAACCTGTGGGGCGATGGTGCCCAGAAGAGCGCTTTCGACCCGTGCCCCAAGGGATGGAGAATAGCGCCGAACGGCACTTGGACGGATTTCGGGACGAACGCTTACGCGGCTCCGTTCTGGTATTACATTAATGGAACGAAACAGACCGCGGCGGGAACCCCTGCGACGAAGTATTACGCGACGAATGGCCGGTATTACGAGCCGTCCAGCGGAGCAGTCCGCGCTTGGTATCCCGCCCCGGGCGTCCGCGACGCAGGGTCGCGCACGGGCGGCGAGGGCGACTTGTGGAACGTCGGCCACAGCGGGTTCAGTTGGTCGTCGTCGGTCAGTGGGTCCAATGGGTTCTATTTGTATTTCAGCCCGACGAGCCTCAATCCCAGCTTCGCGAACCTCCGCGGCCACGGCTTTCCGGTGCGGTGCCTCCAAGAATAACGAGCGGACGGAGCGCGGTGGGTGAGGCTGGCCCCGCGAGGCGGAGCCTCGCACCGCGGGACATCCCGCGGGCCAAGCCGAACCTCCCGCGAAGGCCGCGTGTCTGAGGTGGAAACAAAAAATTAGGCGACGGGCTTGTAGGCCCGGAGCCCCAAAATGGCGGCCTTTGGCCGCCCGAAGTTCAGTGAAATTTTGGCTTTCTCCGTTTTCCGGCGTTCCGGTAGCGGGATTCCCGGTTCGGGTAGTTCCGGCCCCTTCGGGGGTGCCCGCTGTTTGCGGGAACGATCTTCGTCCCGGAGGAGTGTTCTCGGGCCGAAGCCTGCGGAGGGGCTTCCCGCGCTTGCCGAGGGTTGTGCCCCTACGCAGGGGATGGCTTCAAGGCCCGCGACCTTTCGATCGCCGAAACTATAAAATCTCCGCGGCAGCGGCGGCCCTTTCGAGAGGGATGTGGGCGGCCGGAGAGAGCAGCTCAGTTTCTGCCTGAGTGGCGTCCCGGAGGAGTGTTTTCGGGCCGAAGCCTGCGGAGCCGCTCCGAGCGAAGTGAGGTTGCGGGCCTCCGCTGCGGGAGGCTTCGGCCCGCACGACCTTGCGGTCGCTGAAAAGCTACAAAGTTCCCGCGTCAGCGGTCGGCCCGCAGCCCCCGGTGCGGAGGGCCGCAACACTCGCTTCGCTCCTTTGTGCCTCCGCTGGCTGCGGCCCGAGGCTGGGAGAGCAGTAGCGCGTTCCGTCAGGAACGCCGGGCGCCCCCGGGGGGCAGGGGCGCCCGAGAACGAAAGAGCAAGCAATGCGTTCCGGTAAGAAACGCTGGCCCGCGCGACCTTGTGGTCGCAGACGCGTCAGTAGTGAACGCCCCGAGGGGGCGTATACGGCTCGAACAGGGTAGTTACAGCCGGTAAAACAGCCAACGGCCGCGCCCAAGCCGCTTTGCCGCTTCGGGGGGGCGATATTGTAGTACAGCTAACGGCTGCGCGGCAGCAGTCAGGCCGCAGGTGCCGCTCGGCACTCGAACCGGGAGTATACTTCGCCTAAGGCGGAGGGCTGAACTCGCGAAGCTCGTTTTCGCCTCCGCAGGCTGCGGGCAGGGACGGCACGGACGAATAGCTGCATTCCCGCATCAGCGGCCAGGCCGGAAACGGCGAAAGTTTTTACAGCCTTTCGGGGTTCCCGCGGCGTCCAGAATATGGGAGAGTGAGAAGTTGTGTTCCTGTGCCGGAGGTGCTTGGTTCATTGGAAATACGATATAAAGGAGTGCTTGGGCATTGTTGGTGTCAGTCGATGTAAACCGTGGATTTTCGCCTGTGCTATTCCGTCGATTTTGCGGCTGGCCGAAGGGCTTCAATGTCTGCGGCACTCCTTTTTAATATTTTGACGGCTGTCGTCGGCCGTCGTAAAACGATCCGGCGGCGCTTTAGGGTAGTTTATTTATACATCGGTCTAACCTTTAATCCCCTGTCCGGCAGGAATTATTGGCACTGTTTCGGGGTTGCCGCCCGGTTTATTTTATGTCATTATCACCAAAAGGTAATGTGGTGTGGATCACTTGATTAGTCCGTTTCGGGAAAAATCGTGATCGGACTGCACAGCCTGTGTTATATATTTTTGTGACACTATGTCCGAGGTCTTTTCCAAGTATTTTTTTACTTTTATCCCACAGGACACGGTGTACGTCATCTAAAAAACTATTGATAATATGACCCTACAGGAGATAATTGCGGCCGAAAGCCGCAACACGGATAAGATATACCTCCATCTGGAGGGGATTTTCTGGAAGGCGTACGAACGTTCGGCGTTCGCATTCATTCATCGCATTTCGCGTTACAAAGCCTCCAAACGATTTGTCAAATACCTCGACGCCAAGGTGGTGTCGCTGGGTTTTCCCGATGCTTCGCGTTCGAAAGTGCTGGGCGACCGTCCGTTGCTGTCGGAGTCGGACGATATGCTTGTGCTGGATGGCGGTTCGATCGACGCCGAGAAGTACGGGCATTGGAAAGACGCCTTACCGTTGATCGTGCCGAAACCTGCGTCCCCGGCCAATTCTGCTCCGCCCGCTTACGGTGCGGTTTATGGCGGGACGGCTCGCCAGATGGCGATCCCGGTGCCGGATGTGGAATCCGTGCCGCGGCATGTTACGGTGGTAGCCCCTGCGCCGCACCAGACTCCGGAGTCTGGTGCGGCGCAGGGGCTACCACCGTAACATGCCGCGGCACGGATTCCACATCCGGCACCGGGATCGCCATCTGGCGAGCCGTCCCGCCATAAACCGCACCGTAAGCGGGCGGAGCAGAATTGGCCGGGGACGCAGGTTTCGGCACGATCAACGGTAAGGCGTCTTTCCAATGCCCGTACTTCTCGGCGTCGATCGAACCGCCATCCAGCACAAGCATATCGTCCGACTCCGACAGCAACGGACGGTCGCCCAGCACTTTCGAACGCGAAGCATCGGGAAAACCCAGCGACACCACCTTGGCGTCGAGGTATTTGACAAATCGTTTGGAGGCTTTGTAACGCGAAATGCGATGAATGAATGCGAACGCCGAACGTTCGTACGCCTTCCAGAAAATCCCCTCCAGATGGAGGTATATCTTATCCGTGTTGCGGCTTTCGGCCGCAATTATCTCCTGTAGGGTCATATTATCAATAGTTTTTTAGATGACGTACACCGTGTCCTGTGGGATAAAAGTAAAAAAATACTTGGAAAAGACCTCGGACATAGTGTCACAAAAATATATAACACAGGCTGTGCAGTCCGATCACGATTTTTCCCGAAACGGACTAATCAAGTGATCCACACCACATTACCTTTTGGTGATAATGACATAAAATAAACCGGGCGGCAACCCCGAAACAGTGCCAATAATTCCTGCCGGACAGGGGATTAAAGGTTAGACCGATGTATAAATAAACTACCCTAAAGCGCCGCCGGATCGTTTTACGACGGCCGACGACAGCCGTCAAAATATTAAAAAGGAGTGCCGCAGACATTGAAGCCCTTCGGCCAGCCGCAAAATCGACGGAATAGCACAGGCGAAAATCCACGGTTTACATCGACTGACACCAACAATGCCCAAGCACTCCTTTATATCGTATTTCCAATGAACCAAGCACCTCCGGCACAGGAACACAACTTCTCACTCTCCCATATTCTGGACGCCGCGGGAACCCCGAAAGGCTGTAAAAACTTTCGCCGTTTCCGGCCTGGCCGCTGATGCGGGAATGCAGCTATTCGTCCGTGCCGTCCCTGCCCGCAGCCTGCGGAGGCGAAAACGAGCTTCGCGAGTTCAGCCCTCCGCCTTAGGCGAAGTATACTCCCGGTTCGAGTGCCGAGCGGCACCTGCGGCCTGACTGCTGCCGCGCAGCCGTTAGCTGTACTACAATATCGCCCCCCCGAAGCGGCAAAGCGGCTTGGGCGCGGCCGTTGGCTGTTTTACCGGCTGTAACTACCCTGTTCGAGCCGTATACGCCCCCTCGGGGCGTTCACTACTGACGCGTCTGCGACCACAAGGTCGCGCGGGCCAGCGTTTCTTACCGGAACGCATTGCTTGCTCTTTCGTTCTCGGGCGCCCCTGCCCCCCGGGGGCGCCCGGCGTTCCTGACGGAACGCGCTACTGCTCTCCCAGCCTCGGGCCGCAGCCAGCGGAGGCACAAAGGAGCGAAGCGAGTGTTGCGGCCCTCCGCACCGGGGGCTGCGGGCCGACCGCTGACGCGGGAACTTTGTAGCTTTTCAGCGACCGCAAGGTCGTGCGGGCCGAAGCCTCCCGCAGCGGAGGCCCGCAACCTCACTTCGCTCGGAGCGGCTCCGCAGGCTTCGGCCCGAAAACACTCCTCCGGGACGCCACTCAGGCAGAAACTGAGCTGCTCTCTCCGGCCGCCCACATCCCTCTCGAAAGGGCCGCCGCTGCCGCGGAGATTTTATAGTTTCGGCGATCGAAAGGTCGCGGGCCTTGAAGCCATCCCCTGCGTAGGGGCACAACCCTCGGCAAGCGCGGGAAGCCCCTCCGCAGGCTTCGGCCCGAGAACACTCCTCCGGGACGAAGATCGTTCCCGCAAACAGCGGGCACCCCCGAAGGGGCCGGAACTACCCGAACCGGGAATCCCGCTACCGGAACGCCGGAAAACGGAGAAAGCCAAAATTTCACTGAACTTCGGGCGGCCAAAGGCCGCCATTTTGGGGCTCCGGGCCTACAAGCCCGTCGCCTAATTTTTTGTTTCCACCTCAGACACGCGGCCTTCGCGGGAGGTTCGGCTTGGCCCGCGGGATGTCCCGCGGTGCGAGGCTCCGCCTCGCGGGGCCAGCCTCACCCACCGCGCTCCGTCCGCTCGTTATTCTTGGAGGCACCGCACCGGAAAGCCGTGGCCGCGGAGGTTCGCGAAGCTGGGATTGAGGCTCGTCGGGCTGAAATACAAATAGAACCCATTGGACCCACTGACCGACGACGACCAACTGAACCCGCTGTGGCCGACGTTCCACAAGTCGCCCTCGCCGCCCGTGCGCGACCCTGCGTCGCGGACGCCCGGGGCGGGATACCAAGCGCGGACTGCTCCGCTGGACGGCTCGTAATACCGGCCATTCGTCGCGTAATACTTCGTCGCAGGGGTTCCCGCCGCGGTCTGTTTCGTTCCATTAATGTAATACCAGAACGGAGCCGCGTAAGCGTTCGTCCCGAAATCCGTCCAAGTGCCGTTCGGCGCTATTCTCCATCCCTTGGGGCACGGGTCGAAAGCGCTCTTCTGGGCACCATCGCCCCACAGGTTGTTGTTCTGATTGGCCTGAGCGGTCGCATACCAGTCGTAAATC
>JAJBVQ010000152.1 GCA_020859745.1 Rikenellaceae bacterium | reverse complement strand
GAGGTGATCCTTGCCGACGAACCGACCGGTAACCTCGATTCCAAAATGGGGGCCGAAATCATGGAGATACTCAAACAGCTTAATCAGGAAGGTACCACCATCGTGATGGTCACCCACGACGAGAAAATCGCCGAACAGACGGGTCGGATCGTACGCATGGCTGACGGCAAGATCCTGGCATAGACCGAATATTCCATTTTTCACTTACACTGGATCTATGAAACAACTATCCGGCTACCTGCGCTCGGCGCTCTACAATATCCGGCACAACAAGGCGTATGCCGCGTTCTGTATCCTGGGGTCGGCCCTGACTTTCGTGTTCATCATCATCCTGCTCCAGCTAGCCTATGTAATCAGCAATGATGCTCCGCCGTTGACTAATTCCAGCCGCGTGGTTCAAATCGGAGAAGACTTCACAAACCGATCAGGGGAATCGATTGATGGCCTGACTCTCCGGGGTGTTGTCCAAATGCGCGACTTAGTGGAGGGTTACGAAACTTATGCTATTTCCCATAACGAAAGCGGCATTTTACAGGTGAATGATCAGGTCAGATCGGTACTGGTCAATTTCATTAATTCGGATTACTGGCAGGTCAATGATTTTGAATTCATTGCAGGGAGGCCTTTCACCAAAGAGGATTATGCCGCGGCCAAGCCTGTGGCCATGATCAAGCAGGCCAACGCACGGGCATATTTCGGGAACGAACCGGCAGTTGGACGAGAGGTAGAGTTTCAGGGGAATACTTATGAAATTATCGGGGAGGTCGCCGACTTTTCATTCCTGACCAACGAATATGCAAGCCTTTGGGTTCCTTATAAATATAATAAATACCTGCCCTCGGGAATGACCAGTTACACGATATCATACCTATTTCCGGAACAGATGCCGGAAACTGTCATGAAACAAAATGTAGCACGAGCGTTGCAATTTTACTTCCAGCAGGCCAACGAAGATGTCGAGATCGACCCCGGCAAAATGATGACGCAAAAAGAAGTTCGGCTTTCACAATTCGGCGACCGGATGTTGACATACGGGATAGGCTTAATCATTTTGCTGCTGATGATTATTCCTGCTGTGAACATCGTGACTCTGAGCATTGCGGACGCCAATGCGCAGGCTACGGAAATTGCGATTCGCCGCGCCATGGGGGCTACACGGATGAACACATTTATACAAAAGATGTCCGAGCACTTTATCCTGGTGATGGTCGGCATGCTCTTAGGACTTGTATTGGTTTATCCCACCATCTCGATCGTTGAGACTATATTCCTGGACGTGATGACCGGCGAAGGTGTGCGGATGTTCGGCCGAATGAACTATTGGATTATACTGTACGAAGTCCTACCGCTCTGCATATTCTTCAGTCTTATTTCGGGAGGAATTCCCGCCTATTTAATATCGAAGCGTAACATTGCCGATACGTTGAAAGGAGGAACCAAATCATGAGTTTACACATTCTCAAAATACTGTGGAACCGGCGTAAGAGTTTCTTCGGGATCTTTTTTGAGCAAACGCTGGTTTTCATTATACTGATGCTGTGCGCCGTATCGGTGGCCGAAAAGGCTGAACAATATCACTCCCCGGGACTTTTACGGACTGACAACACGGTACATTTCGGCTATATGTTCCGCCAGGACCAACCCACGTCCCAGGCCCAGTTTGACGAAATGGCCCGGCAGATGCAGCATGTGGTGCGCAACCTCCGGCAACAACCCTACGTGAGTGCCATTTCGTCGAGTTACGGTTTTCTGCCCTACCTGCGTCCCGGCGAATTCTACAGCAAAGACTCTGTCACTGTTGATCAACGTAAAATTGAAGTCTCTGTCAGTGGAACAGACGCAGACGGCTGGAATGTGCTTCGGCCGGTTTTGATCCAAGGCGAATGGCTGACGGATCAAAAACTATCCGACGGCAGTTATCCCATGGTGATCACCCGCCAGTTGGCCGAGATCATGGGGTGGGAACAGGCCGTCGGTCGGAAAATCCAGCGAGGGATCCGGCTTTATACAGTGACCGGTATGATCGAAGGGATGAAAGTCGACCCATTCGAAGAATCCGCTCCTGCCGTCATTCTTTCCGGCAAGCTTGAGATGGAAGATCACGGCTCCATGTACGGCGAATATGGAGCTCGGTTGAATCCGGATATGCAAGATGATTTTTTTACAGACTACATGCGAGAATTTCGGAAAATTGTTACATTGTCCAATGTGGAACCGATCATGGGCGATATGAGCAAAAATAAAAACGACATAATGGTCGGAGCTACGTTGGGGTTGATCTTTTGCTCTATTCCGACCGTCTTTTTTCTGGTTTTCGGGTTTATCGGAACCTTCGGACTGTTTTGGCTCTACTCCAGCAAGCGCGTGGGCGAATTCGCCCTGCGGCGCGCGGTGGGAGCCACCAAAGTGCGGCTCGTGCGGTTGGTCGTCACCGAGAGCGTCGTGCTGACCCTGCTGGCGGCAGTGCCGGGGTTGCTGTTGGCGGCATTTATCTACACCTGGAACTGGACGGTTGTGGTCGGAGTGGGGTGTACGCTGGCCATCATGCTTATTTTCTCGGTATTCAGCTCCTGGTATCCTGCGTGGAAGGTATCGCACATAAGTCCGGCAGAAGCGTTGCATAACGAATAATTATGGCCTTGCTAAAAAGACATATACTTCTCGGGGGAACCTTGGGCATACTTTGTTGCACAGCACCGTGCTACGGACAACAGCAAAGACACTCGGGCGTAAGCGATACCATTACCGTCCGCCTGAGCTTGTCGGAAGCCTTGGACATTGCGGCAACGCAGTCGTTGGACGCCATGGTGGCCCGCGACCAGATGCGCGTGGCATACTGGCAGTTCCGGGACTACAAGGCAGACCTGTTGCCCTCTTTGACCCTGGACGGGACATTGCCCAGTCTGAACAGGTCCCTCTCCGCATACCAGAAAGAGGACGGCAGTTACGAGTTTATCCCAAACAGCTCGCTCTCGGAAAATGCAGGTTTGAGCCTGACACAGAATATTCCCTATACAGGCGGGAAAATTTCCATCCAGTCGCAGCTCCAGCGCATCGACCAACTCGACGGAGACAAGAAAACCAGCTGGCTCAGCGTGCCGGCCGTAGTGACACTGGAACAACCGTTGGTGACGGCACGACCCCTGCGGTGGGCCATGAAGATCGAACCGGAACGGTATAAGGAGGCCCGGCAACAGTTCGCCGTCGACATGGAGACCGTGTCGATCCGCACCATCCAGCATTACTTCAACCTGCTGCTGGCCATGGTCAACCGGAATATCGCCGCCCAGACCTTGAAAAACGCGACCCAGTTGTACGACATCGCAGAGGGGAAAAAACGGCTGGGACTGATTTCCGACAACGACCTGCTGCAACTCAGACTCGGCAAACTCAACGCTACGGCGGGGGTGGTAACCGCCCAGCAGGACTACGATAAAAAGATGTACACCCTTCGCAACTACCTGGGATTCAATGATCGGGTAGTGATCGAAGCCGAAGTGCCGGGCGAAGCGCCGGATATACCCGTGGAGTTGGAGGAGGTGATGGCACTGGCTAGGGCCAACAACCCGATCACCCATAACACCCGGCGACGGTTGCTCGAAGCGCAGCAGATCGTGGCCCAGGCACGGGTCAACCGGGGTTTCCAGGCCAATGTGTATGCTTCGATCGGATTTACCGGGAGCGACAGCCACCTCAACAAGGCCTACCGCGACCTCCAGAACCGGCAGGTCGTTTCGCTGGGCCTGCGCGTGCCGATCCTCGACTGGGGCAAGGGAAAAGGACGGGTGCAGCTCGCACGGTCGCAGGCAGAGGTGGAAAAGAACCGTGTACGGCAGGAAAACCTCGACTTCGACCAGAACGTCGTGCTTGCCGTACAGCAGTATCAGGACCAGCAAGGGCTGACAGCCATCTACCGCGAAGCCGATACCGTCGCCCGGCGACGGTACCGGACCGCATTCGAGACATTCGTCATGGGTCAGATCAACGTGCTGGACATAAATGCGGCACAGAGCGAAGAGGATAATGCCCGGCGCAACTATATCAACCAACTTTACGCCTCCTGGCTCTACTTCTTTAACCTGCGCCAGATCACCCTATTCGATTTTGAGACCCGTACCAATATCGTGTACGACCTAATGAATATGTAACCTATGGATTCACAAATACCCCAACAGATCATCCGGCAGCGGCAACGTAAGCGCCTGATACGCATCGGGATTATCGGAGGCGTGTGCGCAACCCTATTCATAATCCTGGTGAGCGTGTTGCGATCGGGCATTGACGCCTCCTCCCTGACCACATCCACCGCTGACCGGGGAGCCCTTGAAGTGTCGGTGACCGCCTCGGGGAAGATCGTGCCCCTCTATGAGGAGATCATAGCCTCGCCCGTGGCTTCGAAAGTGCTGGAGGTCTACAAAAAATCGGGCGAACAGCTCCGGGAGGGGGATCCCATTCTGCGGCTCGACCTGGATGCCACGAATACAGACTTCGAACGCCAGCGCGACGAACTGGAAATGAAAGCCAGCAAGATCGACCAGCAAAGATCAAATGCCCGAACACAACTCTCGGAAATGGCCATGCAGGTACGCATCGACAGCATGCGGCTGCAACGATCAAAGGTACAGCTCCGGAATGAACGATACCTGGACAGCATCGGGGCCAGCACACCGGACAAGATCCGCCAGGCTGAGTTGGAACTGGCCGTACAAGCCATGCAGTATGAACAACTGAAACTGAAATACGTCAATTTACAGGCCACCACTCAGGCCGACGTACGGGTCATGGAGCTGGATTATAACATTGCCCGGAAAAACTTTGCACTCGCCACCAAGACGATGGGAGACGCGCAGGTGCGGGCGACACGGGCGGCGACTCTCACCTGGGTCAACGACCAGATCGGATCCACGGTGGCGCAGGGGGCGCAGCTAGCCATCGTTTCGGATCTGAATCATTTTAAAGTGGAGGCGGAGATCGCGGACTCCTATGCTGAAAAGGTCGCGCCGGGCAACCGGGCCATCGTCGAGATCGGCAGCGAAAAATTGACGGGCGTGGTCGGCAATGTGGTGCCTGCGGTGGCCAACGGGATCATCAAATTCAGTGTGACGTTGGATCAGAATGATGCGTCCAGGCTGCGGTCGGGCCTGAAAGCGGATGTCTTTGTCATCAACTCGGTCAAGGATGAGGTCACACGACTGCCGAACCGTTCGTATTACCACGGGCCCGGAAACTATGAACTCTGGGTAATAGCCGACGGAGTGGCCCGAAAACGGGATGTCGTGCTG
>JAJBVQ010000002.1 GCA_020859745.1 Rikenellaceae bacterium | reverse complement strand
TTTAACTACGTTTTGCCTGCCGGGCTTCCTCCTTGTGCCTCGGCCATCGGAGCGATCTTCATGGCATCTCGGCTACTGTGTCGGTTCCTTGCGCTACCTCACCAAAGTCCGCAAGCGGTCTTCGGTCTCAGTACGCTGCTCGGTTGTAAAAAGCGGGCCCGTTGGGCTTCCGGGTTGTGACTACCCCTCAGTCTCCGCGCCAGCGGCCGGCCCGGAGCCACCCCAGGCGGAGGGGCGCAACCTCGCGATGCTCGGTTTTGCCTCCGCTGGCTCCGGCCCTATATAACTAAGCTTTGCGGAGATATAAGGAGTAACGCAGTTGGCTCAAAAGTCTTTAGGCCCTTTCTTGAAAGAAAGCCAACCCAAAGGAAACAGCAATAATTTCAACGTATCATTATGCAAATAGCTTGCCAGCGGCGGCGGGCGTGCAAATCGGCAAAAAAAGCTTAACTTAGCCCCCTCGAACCGCATACAAACAACAAATCCGATAGCCAATGAGCAGCTTCAGCAAGCGCAGCCTTTGGGGCGGGTGGATCGTTTTCGTGATCGCCAGCCTCACCTACCTGCTCACCATGGAACCCAGCGCCAGCCTGTGGGACTGCAGTGAGTTCATCGCCACCTCCTACAAACTGGAAGTCGGGCACCCCCCCGGAACCCCTTTCTTCTTCCTGATCAACCGGTTGGGCGCCATCTTCGCAGGCGGCCCCGGGAATGCAGCCGTAGCCATGAACGCGCTTTCGGCGCTGGAAAGCGGGCTGACCATCGCCTTCCTGTTCTGGAGCATCGCCCACCTCGGGCGGCGCATGTACCGCAAGGAAGAGTCCGAACTGACCGACGGGCAGAGCTGGGCTATTATCGGCGCCGCAGCCATCGGGTCGCTGGCCTATACCTGGACCGATACCTTCTGGTTCTCCGCGGTCGAAGCCGAGGTTTACGCCCTCTCGTCCCTGTTCACGGCCGTCGTCTTCTGGGCGATACTCAAGTGGGAGAACGTCGCAGACCGGCCCGGCAGCAACCGCTGGCTCGTGCTGATCGCCTACCTCATGGGCTTGTCCGTGGGGGCGCACATCCTGAACCTGCTGGCCATTCCCGCCCTGGTCTTCATCTACTACTTCAAGAAATTCCCGGGCCGTAAGAAAGCCGACCTGTGGAAGCCGGGGATCGTATCCATCTTGCTGACCGGGGCGTTCTATCTGCTGACGCCTACCGTAGTCTCCGTCGGGGCTTTGGTGGACCGCATCTTCGTGAACGGCTTCGGCCTCGGCGTAAACAGCGGGCTGACGACTTTCGTCGTGCTGCTGCTTGCCGCGCTCGGTTGGGGTATCTGGAAAACCCAGCGCGCGGGGAAAGCCGGGTGGAACACCGTTCTGCTCTCCGCCGCTATGGTGATCGTCGGTATCTCCACCTACGGCATCGTGCTGATCCGCGCGAGCATCAATCCGCCGATGAACAGCAACAACCCCAGCGATCCGTATGCGCTGAAAGCTTTCCTCAACCGCGAACAGTACGGCAGCCGGCCGCTGTTGTACGGGCAGACCTACGCTTCGCCCAGGGTCGACACCAAATTCAGCACCTCCTATTTTATCGACGAGGACGGCAAGTACAAATCGGTAGATCGGGTGGTCGGGTACGAATACGACAAGAACACCCAGATGCTCTTCCCGCGCATGTACAGCGACATGCCGTCGAGCCATGTCGCGGAGTACAAGCGTTGGGCGGACGTCAAGGGGCGCAGGGTGCGCACCGAGGACGGTCAGATGGTGACGATCCCGACGTTCGGCGAGAACCTCAAGTTCTTCTTTACCTACCAGCTAAACAACATGTACTGGCGCTACTTCCTGTGGAACTTCGTGGGACGGCAGAGCGATATCCAGAACAACACCATCATCGACGGCAACTGGCTCAGCGGCATCGACCCGATCGACGAGCTTTACCTCGGGCCGCAGGACAACCTGCCGTCCGAAATGGCGGCCAACAAGGGGCACAACACCTATTATTTCCTGCCCTTTATATTGGGGCTGATCGGCTTTTTCTACCAGCTCAAGCGCGACGGACGGAATTTCCTGGTGGTGTTCCTGCTCTTCTTCATGACCGGGCTGGCCATTATCCTCTACCTGAACCAGACGCCGTTGCAGCCGCGCGAGCGGGATTATGCCTACGCCGGTTCGTTCTACGCTTTCGCCATCTGGATCGGGCTGGGCTTGCTGTGGGTGTACGACATATTGCACCGGAAGGTGTTCAAGGCCAACGGACGGGCGGCGGCCCTCGTGGCATTCGTCGTGTGCGCTTCGGTGCCGACGGTGCTGGCCGTGCAGAACTGGGACGACCACGATCGCAGCCACCGATACGTGGCGCGGGATATGGGCTACAACTATCTGGAAAGCGTGCTGCCCAACGGGATCATCATCGACTACGGGGACAACGACACCTTCCCGCTGTGGTATAACCAGGAGGTCGAGAACGTGCGGCCGGACGTCCGGGTGATGAACTCGTCGTACATCGGCGGAGACTGGTATATCGACCAGATGCGGATGAAGGCCAACGAGTCGGAACCGATCCCGCATTCGATGCCGCGGCATAAGTACTACGGGGATGCGATGGGGCAGTTCCCCATACAGGAGATCGCCAAACCGGACGGCAGCGTGTGGACGGCCAAAGAGGTGATGGAGGTGGTAAACAGCGACGACCCGCGCACGCAGCTGGTCGACCGGGCGGGGAACACCTACGATATGATCCCGGCCCGGCGTATCGCCGTTCCGGTCAACAAGGAGAATGTCATCAAGAGCGGGATCGTGCGTCCGGAGGATGCCGATCTGATCGAGGACACGATCTATATCAATATCAACCCGTCCAAGTCGGTTCTCTTTTCGGGCGAGATGGTCTTCCTCGACCTGCTGGCGTCGAACGACTGGACACGGCCGATTCACTTCACCTCGGCAGCAGACCTGATGAATTGGGGCTTGGTGCATTACGACAGCCAGACCGGCGATTCGTGGTCGTACCTCCAACAGGACGGGGCGGCTTACCGGCTGGTGCCGATCAAGTCGCCGATCGAACGCTCGTTCGGCGTCGGGCGGATCGACACGGAAACTCTGTACGACAACCTGATGCACAAGTACCGTTACGGGAATGTCAGCGACCCGCGGGTCTATGTGGACGCGTTCGTGACCAATACTTTCGCCACGTCGCAGCTGCGCTCGTCGTTCGCGCGGCTGGCCAACGAGCTGACCGCCAAGGGGGATACCGTGCGGGCTGTGGAGGTGCTGGACCGGGCGATGCAGGAGATGCCGCTGGAACAACTGCGGATGGACGATATGGTGCCGTTCATCGTGGAGGCATACTACAAGGCGGGCGCGTATGACAAGGGCAATGCACTGGCGCTCAAGTCGAGCAAGATCCTGATGGAGTACGTGGACTATTTCGACCGCTTCACGGGCAATAAGAAAAAGCTGGTGGAGAGCGAGACGATGGACAGGCTGCGCACGCTCTACAACCTATACCTGATTGCGGGGCAAAACGGGCAAAAGGAGATAACGGCCCTGCTGACTCCCTATTTCGGGGGTATATAAAAGTCAAGGGGGCTTTGTTCGGGCCTTGGCACTCTCCCCTTTCTTCCCCGTTGCGGGAAGGAAGGGGATTTTTCTTATCCGGGGTTTTCTCGGAGGTATGGGACCTCCGCTGCGGGAAGCGTGAGCTTCGAGCCGCATAGGGGTGTGAGCGAGTAGCGCGATCCGCAGGATTGCCGGGCCTGCCGCCAAGCGCCTTTGGCGCTTCGCCCCGTGGCGACGGCCCGAAGCCGAAAGAGCGAGTGGCTGAGGCTTTTGCGCGATGCTTGAGTATCGCCGGGCCTCCCCGAGGGGGGCGCGGGTGGCCCGAATCGGGTAGTTACAGCCGGTAAGACAGACAACGCTTGCGTGCCCACGCAGGCGCTGGCCTCCGAAACGGTTGAAAAGGATTATCAAAAAGGTCCAGTGCCTTGTTGCTTCTGCCCGGAGCCGCAGGTGCCTTCAGGCAGGCCCAAAGTGCTGTAAATCTCCTGAACAGCTCGGCAGGTTATGATCGCAAAATGTTCCCGCGCCAGCGGGTTAGGCCGGAGCCACCCCGGGCGGAGGCCTGCAACGCGCAAAGCTCGTTTGGTCTTCGGTGGCTCCGGCCCGAATTCTCGGTAATACAATGAGCGAATAGCGCGACTCGGAGAGTCGCCGGGCCTGCCGCCAGGCCGCAAAGCGGCCTCGCCCGGGGGCGGCGGCCCGAATACGAGTGTGGTAACTCAGTTCCCGCGTCAGCGGCGACTACTGCGCCGGGCCGAGAAGCGGCTGGGGGTGCGCGCGAGGCCAAACCCCAGATAGCGAAAAGCCGAAGTTCCGCGTTAGAGGGCGGGCCGGAGCCAGTTCAGGCGTAGGGCCGCAACTTTTGCCGCTGCCGCGCCTCGATCGCGCCTCTGCTGGCTGCGGCCCGAATAGATCTTTCTTGCAATGTCGGAGGCTCTGGACGCGCGATCTGCAGGGGCCGCCCACAAATGGGACGAGTTCCCGTGTCAACGGCGGGCCGCTCCGGGCAATCGAAGATTGCCGGGGGCGACGGAGCGGCCCGAATAAGGAGGTTTCAGTCGATAAGAGGGCCCATTATCGGTTGGGCGGTGCCTTGGGCACACCGTCGAGCTATAAACTACCCCACACGAAGGAGCTGCGCTCCGGTGCGGTGGACGTTGAATCAGATGTTGCAAACCTCCATATAAGAGGCAACGCGTCCGATGCAGCACTATAAGTAGCCGCGTCAGCGGCTGGCCACACCGAGGGGTGCGTGAACGTGCCTAGCACAAGAGAGCGAAAAGCTGAGGTTCCGCGTTAGCGGACGGGCCGGAGCCACCCCATGCGGAGGCCTGCAACCGATGCTGCCAGTGAGCGCCAAGCGAATATATTCACTTGGCCAAACGGCGAGGAGGAACCGAGTAGCGTACCGAAACCAGAGACCGCTGGCGGGCTATGGGGAGGTAGCACGAGGAACCGAGAGTCCAGCCGAGCGCCAAACGGGGTTGCACGCTTGGCCGAGGCGCCCCGAGGAAGACCGAAGGTCAACGCGAAGCCAAAACAAGCGCAGCGCAGTTAACTCTCGCTGGGCTCGATGCGGCCTTCACTGGCTCCGGCAAAAAGGATGAGGCTCCTGTTCGATCCCGCGCCAGCGGCAGCCCTCAGAAATCTCCCAAACGCGGCTGTACGGGCAGGACGATAAATTTGCCACCCTAGAGGGGGGGGGGCGGGGGGGCAAGGGGGCGGGGGGGGGGGGGGGGG
>JAJBVQ010000068.1 GCA_020859745.1 Rikenellaceae bacterium | reverse complement strand
GTATTACTGTGTATCAGTATATCCGGCATTTGGAGCTGCAAGCATGACGGACCGTACCCCGGCCCGGACGATGGAAAGACCTATCCGGTAGAGTTCTCCGGAGAGGGACTGACCGTCGCGTCAAATGCAGCGACCAAAGCCGATATCAATCTGACCGAAGGTACGACCGTGCGCGTGCTCGTCTATAAGCGTGCGAACGGAGGTGCGGCAGCCGATCCGGCTGCGGACACCTATGTTACCGAAAACACCTACCAAATCCTTAGCGACGGCTCTTTCGCGCCGTGCGTGACCGATGCTTCGGGCGTCGTGACTTCCGGCAGCGGCTCCGTCATGGAGTTGAGCCTGGGGGATTATGATTTCTATGCCTATGCTCCGGCCGTCGCCATGGCTTCGCGTCCCCGGATCAATATTTCCCGGGGAACGGATCTTATCGCTACGCCTGCCGTAACCCGGAAAGTGACAGGTCGGCGTACGAACGTCGATCTTCCTTTCGGGCATAAAGGCTCCCAGTTGCATTTCACCGTAACGCGGAAAACGGACGCCAATACGGTTACGGCCGTGGCGATGCAGGATGCCGGCGTGACGGTCGGGAAACTTGCTGCTTCTCCAGCGCCATTCACACTCGGCGGTGATATCGCCGTGGCGGGGACGGCCTATACCGGGACTTCAACGATTCCGGGTTCCCGTTTCACACAGATCGACGATTGCACTGCGGCGGCTCTGGACACGATCCTGCCGCGGGCGGCTAATTCTTTGCCGGCGGACGACCTGACGCTGACTTTCCATGTGCTGGTCAACAATTCCCTTTACAAAACCTATACGGCGACCCTGAACGGGATTGCATTCCTGCCGGGCAACCGCTATCTCTTCAAGGTGACGGTCAAGGATGGCGGCGCGGTGCTGACTATGTTCGAGCTGTTGCCGTGGACCAATAATGTGATGACCGACCTGGAGGTGGGAGGCGACCCGTTGAACGGCATCGTACTGGGCGAATGGACCGAAACGGGGTGGAGTACCGGCATGGGGGATGAAGGGGTCGTTCCTTTTAGCTGAATTTTCCGGAACGGCCTTCGGTCGCTGTTCCATTAAGATCGAGATACAATCAGGTATGAAAAAAATAATTCTACTCTTACTGGCCGCAGGGGTATTGGGTGCCTGCAACAGAAGCGACCGGCCGGATATTGTCGGGGATGGGCTGGCCACTTTCCGGCTGAGTCCCGGATCGTTCGATATGAAGCAGACGAAACTGAGTGCTGCACAGGAGAATACGCTGTCCAACGTGGCGGTGTTGCAGTTCGACGCTTCGGGCAATTTTGTGAAATACATTTATAAAGGTGGGGCCGTTGCGAACAATAAACTTGCGCTCGATCTCACTTCGGGCACCTCGCAGACGGTCGTTTTCGTGGCCAATGTGGCGGATGCGGCCCCGTTCAAGACTTTTTCCGGCAATCTGGCGGCCTGCCGCGCGCTCACCCGCGCAGTGGCCGATGAAGCGGCCCTGACGGCTGGCAATGCGTTGGTGATGTACGGCGAGTACCGGGGAAATATCATCGGGGGGCAAACGCAGGCGGCGGTCGTGATGAAACGCGCGGTGGCCAAGATCGAGCTGAGCTACTGGGTGGATATTCCCGATGCGGCGGATAAGCATATCACTTTTACGCTCAAAAGCATCCGGCTGCGGAATGTGCCGAAGGTGATGTCGTATGCTACTCCGGCGGAGGTTTATCCCGCTGTTTCGGCGGCTTTCGGGGACTATCCGGCGGTGGCTGTGACGAACCAGCCGACCCGCGATGCGAAAGGGTCGCAGGTGTGGTATGTGGCCGAGAACAAACGGGGTACCGGGACGGCGGAGACCGCTTCGCAGAAGACGGATGCGGCTTTGGCTTCGGGCGGAGAGAAGGCGACCTACCTGGAGATGATCGGCGACTATACCCGGGACGGGCAGACGGTGGAGCTGGCATATCAACTCTATCTGGGGGCTGATCCGGTGAAGGATTACAACCTGAAGCGGAATACGATCTATAAGATCGACGCGGTGATCAAGGGGGCGAATGTGGTGGATATGCGGATCTCGGTAACAGACGGGGGCGGCGAGTTGGGTGTGGACGATGAACAGCCGGGCAGCGAAAGCGGGGATGTCTCCATGGGGGGTAACCGGGTGGCGAACTGCTATATGGTCAATCCTGCGGCGACGGCTAATGATGTCAAAATCCCTGTCATACGGGTGAACGAGATCTACCAGGACAATATTTGCGACCGTTACGGCCTGCTCAGTGTGCCGGGCTACCGCCAGAAAGATTCCCTTCCGGCCGTGGCGATGGACGGGCGGGAATGGGTCGGGGAGGTGCTCTGGCAGGACAACAGCGCGCCGATGGTGAACATAACGGGTAGGACGATCCGTACGCGAAACGACAATATCGTCCTGCGGTCGACGGGGGTGGCCGGGAATTGCGTGGTCGGGCTGCGGCGCAAGGGTGATGGAGTCCTTGTCTGGAGCTGGCATTTGTGGATCACCGACTACGAACCGGTGACCGATTACGCCGGAGCATTGAGCGTGGGCGAGGTGCACCAGTACAAAGGGTGGATGCAGGATAACGGCAAGTTTATTATGGACCGTAATTTAGGGGCGGCGTCGGGGCCGTTCGACACCGGTTCGTGGGGGCTGCTCTACCAATGGGGGCGCAAAGACCCTTTCATCGGGGCGGCAGGTACGGGAACCGCGGCGCATGCGTGGTATGTGCCCAACGGCAGCGGCGGTTTCCGCGCCGCTACGGAAGCGGATTTAGCCAAAACGGCAGCCGGGGCCGGCGTCAATAATATCTATAACGGCATTGTGAACCCGACCGCTTTCTTTACCGGCGGGACGAATGCCGACTGGACGCAGAAAAACGACCTGCTTTGGCAGGACGCGGAGAAATCTATTTTTGATCCTTGCCCGTCGGGCTGGCGTGTTCCGCGGAGCAGTATCTGGGCGAATGTGGCGGCTGGCAATATGGTGTGGGAGACGACGCACGGGACGGGAAATACGGGAGTCCGGCTTTGGAATATCGTTCTGGGCGGTCCGGCCTGCTATCCGGCACAGGGGTTCAGGGCCGCAGCGGACGGGGCTGTGACGGCCGGATCGGGCAGTACGGCCAACTGGTCGTCCACCGTGAGCGGAAATTCGTCGGTGGCATGGGGCATTTCGGCCTCGACCCCGGTTCCGGCTGCGCAGGCCCGCGCGAACGGCTATCCGGTGCGGTGCGTGAAAGAGTAATGGCATGACAAGAGAAACAAAATAACAGGCAATATGAAAAAATTGATCGCACTATGTTCGGCAGCCCTTCTGCTGGCATCCTGCACCAAACGTATCAATGAGGAGTTCGGAGGCACAGGCGACCCCGTCCGGGTCGAGATCGGCTTTACGGTCGAGGATGCGGCCCCTGCCGTCGAAGGCGGCGAAAAGAGCAAGGTTTACAAGAGCGAAGCCATGGATGTCGAGTTTTCGGCGGCGGAAACCGGGTCGGAGGCTACCAAGGCGTCCATTGCGCTGAAGAATGTCTGGGTGATCCAGTTTGATGCGGCGGGCGCGTTCGTAACGGCTTCCAAGACCGCTTCGTTGGCCGCTGGGGCTACCCTGACACCGACCCTGCGTGCGGGCAAAAGCCAGCGGATTTACGTGCTGGCGGCTATGGATGACGCTACTGTTTTTTCGGACGCTTTGGCCGGGAAAACGGTAGCCGATTTCAAAAAAATGGCGGGTACGTTAGGTTCGTCTTTGGATATGGCTACTTCGAACGGGATTCCCATGTGCAGCGACGAGGTGACGGCGGATATCTATTCAAACGGCAAATTCCTGTCCAAAACGGGGATCAAGCTGAAGCGGGTGGTCGCCCAGATTCTCTTTACGGCTAAGATTGGTGCGTCTGCGGCGGAAAATTACACGATCACCTCGGTAAAGCTGGTAAATAAGCCGAAAAATGCTTATTTTGCAGTGCCTGACGGGGCGACTTACCCGGCGTCGGCTGCTGCTAACTTCGAGGAAGCAGCGGCGAATAAGGGTGTTGCGGAGCAGCAGGTTTGGTTTGTGCCGGACAATGTGCGCGGAACGATCGCCAATAATGACCCGCTGAAAAAGGTGCCGAGCGCCGCTTTGGGCGATTTCTGCACCTATGTGGAGGTGAAGGCCGAGCGGGTGGCGGTGGGCCAGAAAAAGCAGGCTATTATGAAAGTTTACCTCGGTTCGAATATGACCGACAATTTCAATATCGAGCGGAATAAGATCTACACGATTACTTGCACCATCAACGATTTCGAGGTGGGTGGGGATAATCGTGTGGAGATCAATACAGTGGATGCTCCGGTAGCTAACTGTTACATGCTGGTTCCGGGTTCCGCGTCTGTGACCTATATTCCGGTGAAACGGGCGAACGAGATTTATACCGATGCGGTGGCCGCGCTTTACGGGCTTACCAACGGAACTGTATATCAGGGAGGTACAGAGGCCCAGGAGGGTTTTAACGGACCTACTGGGCCTTCGTGGATAGCTTCGAGCGTGACTTACAATCAGGCGGATTCCTTGCCGGAGTATGCCGATAAGCGGGTTTGGATTGCTGAGATCGCTTGGCAGGATGAGCAGAATGGGGGACAGCCTTTGGTGACCATCGAAAATCCGGTGATTACCAACAGGCGTGACTTGATTCGTATCAAAGCGCAAGGGGCTGGTGCGGGTAATTGCATTATTCGTTTGCGGAGGGCTGTAAAAGCGGATGGTACGGCGTGGGATAACGAAACGGTCTGGAGTTGGCATTGCTGGGTAACTTCCTATCAGCCAGGTGATGGGAATAGTTAGAGGGAGCCTGGGACTGTTCCGGGTTCTGCGGCCAATGCCACGGCTAATGACGGAACTGCCGCGGTTCACACTTATGCGGGGTGGCTGAACAACGATCCGGGTACCGAGGCTATTTCGGGGGGTGTGAAACACCCGATTATGGACCGTAATCTGGGTGCTATGTCTGCTTCTCCGGGGGTAGCTTCCTATGGCCTTCTGTATCAGTGGGGTAGGAAAGATCCGTTTGTGGGGAGCCGTGATGGATCGAATGAAAATGGAAAAACTTTCTATGTTCCTAAATATACGGGTGGTGATTCGGAAAACCGTACGATTTCCGGTTGGGATGCATATAATACGGTAGACGGCACGCAAGACGGGAATACCGGAAAGGGTGATTTGGGGGTACGCAAGGTCAATGCGGCAACTCTCGGGAATACCATTTTTTCCGCGATCCGCAACCTCTCCGGCTTCTATTTCACGGACTACATGACCAACAACGGCGACTGGACGT
>JAJBVQ010000069.1 GCA_020859745.1 Rikenellaceae bacterium | reverse complement strand
GGCGGCGGCGGGCAGCGAGGCGACGGGCGGCGGGGGGGCGAGGCTGGCGGCCAGCGCGTGTACGCGCAGCCATTCGATGCGGGGACCGTCCTCGGCAATCCGCTCGTCGCGGAAGGGCTCGACGGTGCGCGGGGCGAGCAGTATGCGGCCCCGGTCGATGGCGGCGCTCCATTCCGGGGCGTCGAACCGTTTGCCGGAGGCGGTCAGGTCGCTGTCCGCAGCGCGCCCGCGTAGCACGCCGGCCATATCTTCGGCGGTTTCGGGTGCGAATCCGTAGGGCCGGAGCAGTTCGTACAGCTCGAAGGAGAGGCATTCGGGATCGAGGGCGGCGAGATCGATGCTGTGGTCGCGGATGGCTTCGCTACGGAGTTTTTCTATCTGCAAATCAATGTATTGCTGGGCTTGTTGCAACCGCATCAGGTTCTCTTCCATGGTCCGGGCGAAGCGGTTGCCGGAAGCCCTGTCGAGCCGGGGGAGGATGTCGTGCCGCAGGCGGTTGCGGAGGTATTTGAGGGTGGCGTTGGTGGAGTCTTCGCGGTAGGGTATACCGTTCAGGGCGGCGTAGGCGGTGATCTCGTCGCGCCGGGCAAAGAGCAGGGGCCGGACGATGCGCCCGCGCCGGTCGCCGATGCCGGTGAGCCCGCGCAGTCCGGTGCCGCGTACCAGGTTGATGAAGAAGGTCTCGGCGGAGTCGTCGGCGTGGTGGGCGATGGCGATTTTGTCGTAACGGTGTTGGCGGCAGAGGCTTTCGAACCAGTCGTAGCGGAGCCGGCGGGCGGCCATCTGGATGGATTCTCCGTGCCCGCGGGCCTCGGCTTCGGTGTCGAAGCGGACGGTATGGCACGGGATGCCGTGCTGCCGGCAATAGTTTTCGACGAGCTGCTGGTCGCCGTCGGACTCGGCCCCGCGAAGGCTGAAGTTGCAGTGTGCGGCGGCGATGTGTCCGCCGAAGGCTTGCCGCATCAGGTCGAGCAGGGTCATGGAGTCGATGCCGCCGCTGACGGCTACGAGGATCCGATCTCCGGGTTCGATGAGCTGGCGGCTGCGGATGTATTGTCTGAAGTTTTCGAGCATAAGCTGGTTTAATTTGGAGGGGCGGCGAGAAGCGTTAGCTTCGAGCCGCGGTGGGGCGGGTACGGGTTTCTGTGGAACGGCTTGCCGTTCCACAGAAGTGAGGCTTTGAGCGAGTAGCGCGTTCCGTCATGAACGCCGGGCCGCCGCCAGCGCCTACGGCGCTCGCCCCCAGGCGGCAGCCCGAGAACAGCGAGGGAAACCGGTTCCCGCGTCAGCGGCGGCCTTGCTGCCGGGGGGGAGCGGCGCAAGGCCGAACCCGAGAGAGCAAATAGCGCGTTCCGGTGAGGAACGCCGGCCCCTGCGCCCGGCGGCGAAGCCGCTCGGGGGGTGGGCGCAGGGTCGAATCGGGTATTTACAGCCGATTAAACAGGCCACGCCTGCGCGGCAGCGGTGAGTCGCGCCAAGCCTCTTGAGGTAGTTACAGCCATATCGGTATGCCCGAAGGCACCGCGGCTCAAGCCCAAGAAAGTGAATAGCGCGTTGCGTCAGGAACGCCGGGCGCCCCCGTGGGGGGCTGGAGCGTCCGAAAGCGAGTAGCTTTGTTCCCCTGTCAATGGCGGGCCTGCCGCCAAGCACCTTTGGCTCTCGCCCGGTGGCGGCGGCCCGAATCGGGTAGTGACAGCCTTTTGGGGGTTTCCGCCGTTTTCGGTTAGTGTTGTGTTTGTGTAGTGGCCAGTCGTCTTGTGCGGGTAGTCGGGGCTTCGCGTCCCGTATTTGGCCGGAGCTTGCGAGGCCGCATCGCGCGTAGCGAGAATTGCGGGCGTTACTTCGCTTCGCTCGTTTTCCTCCTCGCCGTTCGGTAAAACGAACCTGTTCGTTTTACCCTCGCTGGCAGCGTCGGTTCGCGTGGCGAGCTCCGGCCCGGCCGCTGACGCGGAGGCGTTGCCTGTCTTGCTGGCTGTCACTACCCGATTCAGGGCACCCGCCACAGTATCTTTTCCGGCGCCCTTTAGGTCGCACAGCCCGGAGCCACCCCGGGCGCAGGGCTGTAAAAGCATCCCTACGCTGGCTCCGGGCAGGAAACACACCGCCGTGCCGCCTGCTGGCGTGGAAACTTATTAGCCGGAACCCGCATAGCCAAAACGAGTGTAGTTGCAACCTTGCGCCGGAAGTTATAAAGTTTCTGTGCAAGCGGCGGGTCGCCCCGGGTAATTACAGCCAATAAAACAAGCAATGCCTGCATGCCCGCTGTCAGGCCAAAGCCCCGGCAGCGGAAGGCGCAACCCGCGATGCTCGTTATTCGCCGCCGCAGGGCGAATATGAAAAGACCGATAGCGGGGTTACCCATTGCGGCAGCTGGAATTTCCCGGAGTACGCTGTCAGACCCGATGGCTGGGCGGAAAACATTTTACTATCCTTTGATCAGCCCGATTTTGCTCAGGAAGATGATGGCCACGGCCACGGGCGACACGTAACGCACTACGAACCGAAAGATAGGGAATATCCGGTTATTGTATGCCCCACCTGTGGTAAAAACTTTGCGCAGGCGCTTCTCGGAAATGTGCCACCCGGTGAAGATCACGATCAGCAGGCCGCCGATGGTCATCAGGTAGTTGGACGAGAGCATGTCGAGGAAGTCGAAGATGTTGTATTTCCCGATCATCAGCCGCGAGCCTTCGACCTGCGACTGGGCGCAGAGGGCGGAGACGAGGATCAGGGTGCCGAACAGCCACAGGACGGCTCGCTTGCGGCGCATTTTCAGCTCTTCCATCATGTAGTTGGTCATCATCTCGAAGATGGAGACCATGGAGGTCAGGGCGGCGATGGTGATGAGGCTGAAAAAGAGGATCCCGACGTACTGGCCCCCGGCCATCCGCCCGAAAACGTTGGGCAGGGTGAGAAATATCAGATCGGGCCCCTGGGTGGGGCTGATGCCGAAGGTGAAGACGGCGGGAAAGATAGCGATGCCGGAAATGACGGCGATGGAGGTGTCGATCAGGGTGACGATCCCTTTGGAGCGCAGCATGTTCTCGGGCTTGACCACGTAGGAGCTGTAGGTGATCATCACGCCCATCCCTAAACTGAGGGTGAAGAATACCTGCCCGAGGGCGTCGAGAACGGTGTTGGCGGTGATCTTCGTGAAGTCGGGCTTGAACAGAAAGCTCATCCCGGCCCGGAAGCCGTCGAGGGTGAAGGAGTTGAGGCAGAGCACGAGCAGGATGCCGATCAGCAGGGGCATCAGGATCTTGTTCCACCGCTCGACGCCTTTCTCCACGCCTTTGAAGACGACGAAGGCGGTCAGGCCCAGGAACCCGGCGCTCAGCAGGACGGGCTGCCAGCCGGTGTTCTTGAAGGCGTTGAACCCGGCGGCGATCTCGTCGTAGCTCTGCCCGGCGTTGGCGTTAATCACGGAGTCGTAGAGGAAGCGGACGCTCCACCCGGCAATGACGCTGTAGAAACCGAGGATGCAGAACCCGGCCACGACGCCCATATATCCGACGAGGTACCATTTGCTGCGGGGGGCTAACTGTTTGAAGGAGCCGACGGCGCCGCGGTGGGTGGCCCGCCCGATGATGAATTCGGAGAGGATCAGGGGCAGCCCGACCACGAGGATCAAAAAGAGGTACAATAACAGGAAGGCAGCGCCGCCGTTGACGCCGGCCAGGTAGGGAAAACGCCAGATGTTACCGAGTCCGACGGCGGACCCGACCACGGCCATCATGGTTCCGAAACTGCTGGTGAAGGCTCCTCGCTGCTCTTTCATCTATATGCTCTTTTTGTTGTTTTTATTTGTAGGGTTAATTATTCGGCCCGGAGCCTGCGGTGCCGCCGGGCACTCCAGCCGGGCTGTAATTACCCTAAGTTGCAGCCCTGCTCCTTAAAGCGGAATAAACTCCCGAATCGAGTGCCGAGCGGCACCTCCGGGCCGGCTGCTGGCGCGGAGCCTTCTTTCATTATCTTTTTCCACGGTTTCGGAGGCCAGCGCCTGCGTGGGACTTGTCCCGCGGACGCGTTGCGTCTTTTATCAGGATTTGCGTCACCTTACCCAAGGGAGGCGCGGGCCACCGCTGATGCTTAACCGTAGGGTTAAACAGCACATTTTGTTCGTCCCGCAGCCAGCGGAGGCGAAAACGAGCGTAGCGAGTTTTAACTGCGCTACGCTTGTTTTCCTTCTTGCCGTTCGGCCATCCAGGCAAGCCTGATGGCACTCACTGGCTGCATCGGTTCAGCCCTCCGCCGGGGATGGCTGCGGGCTGATCGCTGACGCGGAACCTATTTTAACCGTAGGGTTTAGAAGCCTGCGATGCTACGCATCGTCAGGTCGGCGTGGCAGCCGTTGGTTGTTTTGTCGAACCTGCCGGTTGCCTTAGGGTAATTACAGCCCGGCTGGAGTGCCCGGCGGCACAGCCGGTTCCGGATTGCTTGCTGTCGCAGGAACTGACTTGTCGTCTGCTTCCACGTCTGTCGCTTTTACCGGCTTCAGGCCGGAGTCACAGGAACTTTTGGTGCAACCGCCCTATATTAACCTTACGATAATAAAAATGCAAAAATAGTGTAATTTTGCGAAGCGGCAGGCATCGGGGCCTCCGCTTTTTCGTTACCGCCATGATTTTCAAACCGCAAACCTATCGTATCCCCGACCGTCCGGGACAGCCTTTTATCGACGAGAAGGAGATAGAGTCGCTGTTGGCGGAACACCGTAAACCTTCGCGGGAGGAGGTGCGGGAGGTGATCGCGCGGGCCATGGACCGCGAACGCAAAACGTTTCGGCACGCGCCGGA
Source organism: Rikenellaceae bacterium (assembly GCA_020859745.1). GTDB lineage: Bacteria > Bacteroidota > Bacteroidia > Bacteroidales > Rikenellaceae > Rikenella. The sequence continues at coordinate 551 of JAJBVQ010000069.1, read as the reverse complement.
GCTCCTGGGGGCTTCGGCTGAGGACAGGGAACTGGTGCTGGAGGCGGCGTCGAGGCTCAAGCGGGAGGTCTACGGCAACCGGATCGTACTCTTCGCGCCGCTCTATATCGGAAACAGCTGCACGAACCGCTGCGCCTATTGCAGTTTCCGGGCGGACAGCCGCGAGACGGTGCGCAAGACGCTGTCGGACGAAGAGATCGTGCGGGAGGTGACGGCGCTGGAGAAGGCGGGGCACAAGCGTTTGATATTGGTTTACGGCGAGCATCCGCTGTATAGTCCGGAGTTCATAGCGCGAACGGTACGAACCACTTACGGGGTGCGCTCGGAGCCGGGGGGAGAGATTCGGCGGGTCAATATCAACGCGGCGCCGCTGACGGTGGAGGGCTTCCGCACGGTGCGCGAGGCGGGGATCGGAACATACCAGATTTTCCAGGAAACATACCACCGGGAGGCTTACAAGCATTATCACCTGGGGGGTAAAAAGGCGGACTACGACTGGCGGCTGACGGCGCTGGACAGGGCGATGGAGGCGGGGATCGACGATGTGGGGC
>JAJBVQ010000012.1 GCA_020859745.1 Rikenellaceae bacterium | reverse complement strand
CCTCTACCTGGGGGACAGCGTGGTGCTGCTGGGTTCGGGCCTGCAAAGGGCGCAGTCGAACCTGAACTATACGCTGATCCTGGCGGATTAGGTTCCGGGTCGGTCAACGATCTTTTGCGGTCTCTTTCGGCAGAAAGGGGCCGTGTTTTTTATAGCCGTTTCTATAAACGGGTCGTGTCGGCCGGTTTTTTCGTCTCCCCCTTCCGTATCCCCGTCACTCCCGTACGCAGCGGACGGAATAGCTGCGGCTGCGGCCTATGTAATGATATTCGGGATAGATGCCGAAAGCGGTGGTATGGAATTGGAAGTCTGCCGTACTGGGCCAGTTGTGGGTGTATTCGCCGCTGTGAACCAGTTGGGAAGATACCTCGCGAAAACCTGATGCCGGATACCAGGCCGTATTCGGCCCGTTTACTACGGTACGATCGTAGGTTCTGCCCCCGGAAGCATGGATCGGCTCTCCGTTCCAGAAACTATTTTCCGTCGAAAAAGCGTGCCACGGACTCAGCTCCCCGTCGCCGCTTCGCGGCACCCGCCACCCTGCCGGACAGGGGTCGAAAAGATACGGTACCTGTCGATCGGAAATAAATGCCGGAAAAGTAAAAATGTTGTAATCGGTTACAATATAGGTGTTTGTGTTTGAATATGTCGAATAAAAAAGTGGGCCGTGCAAAAATTGCACGCGTTTTGCAGAAATCCCGGTGAACGGTTCAAAACCGGGTTTATTGTACGCTCGCAAATACTCAAGTAATTATTCATAACCAAAAAATTATCAGCAATGGCAAATTCAACCAAATCCACAGCGTTCAAGCTCAGTGTGATGACACTGGCCATTATGAACGTGGCGGCCGTTGTGAGTCTGCGTGGTCTTCCGGCGGAAGCTACCTACGGGCTCAGCTCCGCATTCTACTATCTCTTCGCGGCCATCGTGTTCCTGATCCCGACGGCGTTGGTGGCAGCCGAACTGGCGGCCATGTTCTCCAGCAAGCAGGGCGGGGTGTTCCGCTGGGTCGGCGAAGCTATGGGCACGCGTACGGGTTTCCTGGCGATCTTCCTGCAATGGGTCGAAAGCACGATCTGGTATCCGACGGTACTGACTTTCGGGGCCGTGGCCATCGCATTCATCGGCATGAACGAAGTGCACGATATGGGCCTGGCATCCAACAAGCTCTACACGCTGATCGTGGTGCTGGCCATCTACTGGATCGCCACTTTCATCTCGCTCAAAGGTTTGAGCTGGGTCGGTAAGGTCTCCAAGATCGGGGCCATGGTCGGGACTATCATTCCGGCTGCTCTACTGATTATTTTCGGGATCATCTATCTCTCGACCGGGGGCCACAACCAGATGGATATGAGCCAGAGCTTCTTCCCCGATCTCTCGAAATTCGACAACCTGGTGCTGGCCTCCAGTATCTTCCTTTACTATGCGGGGATGGAGATGATGGGCGTGCACGTGATGGACGTGAAAGACCCGGGTCGAAACTATCCGAAAGCGATCTTTATCGGCGCGCTGATCACGGTGCTGATCTTCGTGCTGGGCACTTTCGCGCTGGGTTTGGTCATTCCGGCCAAGGACATCAACCTGACGCAGTCGCTGCTGGTCGGTTTCGACAACTACCTCCACTACCTGCACTTGACATGGGCCACTCCTGTGATCGCCATCGCACTGGCGTTCGGGGTGCTGGCCGGGGTGCTGACCTGGGTCGCCGGTCCGTCGAAGGGTATCTTCACGGTAGGGCGTTCGGGCTACCTGCCCCCGTTCTTCCAGAAGACCAATAAGCTGGGCGTACAGAAGAACATCCTTTACGTGCAGGGCGGCGTGGTTACCCTCCTGGGGCTGCTCTTCGTGGTGATGCCTTCGGTGCAGTCTTTCTACCAGATACTTTCGCAGCTGACGGTGCTCCTGTACCTGATCATGTATATGCTGATGTTCGCTTCGGCCATTGTGCTGCGCTACAAGATGCCGAAAGAGCAGCGTCCGTTCCGGATCGGCAAGGGCGGCAACGGCCTGCTGTGGTTCGTCGGTGGTCTCGGATTCTGCGGCTCTCTGCTGGCTTTCATCCTGAGCTTTGTCAAACCGGGTTCGATATCGGGTATCACCAACGGCATGTGGTTCGGCGTGCTGATCATCGGTGCGGTGATCGTTGTGGCCACTCCGTTCATTATCTACGCCCTGCGTAAGCCGAGCTGGAAAGACCCGAACGCGAACATCGAACCGTTCCACTGGGAAACCGCTCCGGTAGCTTCGGCTGCACAGGCTGTGCCTCCGGTGGCGAATCCGGTCGTCAATCCGACTTCGGACTCGGTGAACAACCCGCCGGTCAATAAACAAGATCAATAATTATTCTAAAAAACTATCCAATTATGAAATCGACTATCAAGCACGAAGAGGCCAAAGAAGCTTTGGCCGAAGCGAAAATGAACATGAAGGATGCCGGCCATTCCATGAAAAAAGCGGCCGGGAATACCAAAGACGCGGCTTCCCTGGAGGCGGATCACATCAAGGAGAGCATGAAGGAGAAGGCGGAACATGCCCGGGAGAAAGCGGACGAAACGAAAACGTCGCTCAAAGAGAAAGCAGCGCAGGTCAAAGAGACTGTCAAGGATAAGGCCGAGCAGATGAAGGAGACGGTCAAGGAAAAAGCGGCGCAAGCCAAGGAGAAGGCCGGCGAGATGAAAGAGACGGTCAAGGAGAAGGTGAATAACGGTGTGGCTTCCGCGGCTTCGGCCGTATCGTCGGCCGCCGGGAAAGTGAGCGCCAAGGCGGCTGAAGTCGGGGTCAAGGCCAAGGCGAAAGCTGTCACGGCGAAGGTCGAGAAAAAAATGTAACCCGGGGAAGTACAGCTCCCGGCCTGCCTATCGCCGGGGGCGCGCTTCCCGTTTAAAAGAAAGCTCGAGGTATATTATGAAAAAAACCATTTCTGTCGCTGAACTCAAATCCTTGGTTAACGAGGCTTACGAGCAGGTAAAAAGTGCCAAAGGCGGCGCCAACGCCAATTATATCCCCTATCTGGCCAACGTGCCTTCCGACCTGTTCGGGATCGCGGTGAGCCTGCCCAACGGCGAGGTGATCGAGGTCGGGGATACGGAGTATGTGTTCGGGATCGAGTCGATCTCCAAAGTGCATACCGCCGTGCTGGTGCTGCGCCAGTCGGGGCCGGAGAAGCTGCTCGAAAAGATCGGCGCTGACGCAACGGGTCTTCCTTTCAACTCGATCATGGCGATCCTGTTGGAAAAAGACCATCCGAGTACGCCGCTGGTCAATTCAGGCGCCATCACCGCTTGCAGCATGGTGAATCCCGTGGGCAATTCGGACGCCAAGTGGCAGGCGATCACGGAGAATATGACCGACCTGTGCGGTTCGCCGCTGGTTTTGCAGGACGAGCTTTACAAATCGGAAACGGCCACCAATTTCAACAACAAGTCGATCGCGTGGCTGCTGAAGAATTACAATCGTATCTATGACGATCCGGACATGGCGCTGGATCTCTACACGCGCCAGTGTTCGATGGGCGTGACGGCCAAACAGTTGGCCATCGCGGGCTGCACCATCGCCAATCAGGGGTTGAACCCTGTGACCCAAAAGCAGGTGTTCGACAAGGCGCTGGCCCCCAAGATCGTGGCGCTGATCGCCGCGGTCGGTTTCTATGAACATACCGGCGACTGGATGTATACCAGTGGCATACCCGCTAAGACGGGTGTCGGAGGCGGTGTTATGGGCGTTCTGCCCGGTGGGTTTGGAATCGCCGCCTTCGCCCCGCCGCTCGACGACGCCGGCAATTCGGTGAAAGCTCAGCTGGCCATCAAGTACATCACCCAGCATCTGGGCGTGAATGTGTACAGTGGCGACAGCATCGAGATCACCGCGTAGCCTTCGGCTGTGCTCCTGAAGCGCAGCGGCGTTGAATGTGCCCGGCCCGGTTTCCTCTCCATCGGAGAGGAAACCGGGCCGGGCTTTTTCACGTTCGCCTGTCTAAATTTTGGACGGCGAGTGTCTATTTTTTGGACAATCGTATCGTCTGTTTGATGTTTCAATATGCTGATATGCAGCATATTGTGCGAAGTGGCATAATTTCCGCTCAGGTTTGATATCGCACATATCCAATATCTCTCTATTTTTATGCGCAATCTATTCCATTTCAGGTCTTTTTTTAATTTTTTGAGCCGGAATAAACTTTTCACGGCAATCAATGTGTTCGGATTTGCGGTGTCGCTGATGTTCGTGATGCTGTTGGGACTGTATGTGCAGGACGAGTTGTCGGTGGACAGCTTTCATGACAATCGGGCCCGGATATATCGGATCGAGTATAACGAAGGGGTGCAGCTGGCTCCGGGATTGGCCGGGGTAGTGGCGGCGAACTATCCGGAGATCGAGGCCTGGACGCGGGTCTATACCAAAGACCGGTATACGCTCGATCCGGTCGCCGGATACACTACCGAGATGGTCGATGCCCGTGTACTTCTGGCTGATTCTACTTTCTTTCGTATTTTCTCGTTCCCCTTTGTCGAGGGCGATCCCTCCACGGTGATGCACACGTGGGACGACGTGGTTTTGACCGAGTCGTTCGCTCGGAGACTGTTCGGGACAGAACCGGCGTTGGGCAAAGTCGTTACGACTCGCGGGATCAGTTATGTCGTGAGCGGGGTGGTGCGGGATTTCGAGCATACGCATTTCCGGAATCCTGAGATGATCGTGCCGATCGACAACTGGCTCAGGACGGCCAAGTCCGATCCGGCCAGCCTGGCGCGGCAGATGGGTATGATCGGCAATAACAACGATATGCTTGTTTACCTGATGGGCCGTGAAAATACCGATCTTGCGGCGCGTCTGGATACGGCGGAACTGAACCGCTATTTCACGCAGGAGCTGAAACTGCCCATGTTTGTCGAGGGAGTTTGGAATCATCCGCACCTGAACAGGCTGGAGGATATTTACCTGACCTCGAATGATCCGGGGACGCATGGCAACAGTCCCGTTTATCTGTTGATTCTCGCGGGGACTGCATTATTGATCCTGCTTTTCGCGGTGATCAATTACATTAATTTGTCGGTGGCTCAGAGCGGTTTCCGGGCACAGGAGGCGGCTATGAGGCTGCTGCTCGGAGGCAGCCGGAGGCAGTTGTTCGGGAATTTCGTGATGGAGGCACTGCTGGTCTGTCTGGTTTCGTTCGGGTTAGCGCTGTTATTGGTTTCCGCGGTGGAACCTTGGTTCAGGGAAGTTTTGCAGACACGGGTTTCGTTGGCCCAGGGCGTGACTTGGAAAAATGCGGCATTGGCGGCGGGTATCGTATTAGCGGTCGGGGGGCTGGCGGGGCTTACTCCGGCCTATGTTTTGACGCGTTTCAAGCCGAT
>JAJBVQ010000095.1 GCA_020859745.1 Rikenellaceae bacterium | reverse complement strand
GTACGGCAGCTGTTCCGCATGCCGCGCCGCCACCCGCTCCGCGCTCGGTTGCGTGGCCGCTGCCGAAGTGTCGAAACCCCGCCGGAAATCGGTACCCGCCATAAAGTACGGCGGATTCGACACGATCAGGTCATACCTCCCCTCCGCCGCATCCCCCTCCGCATACCGTTGGATCGGCATACAGTGCGCCTTAAGCCGTCCTCCCCACGGCGAAGCCTCGAAATTCGAGGCCGCCTCCGCCGTCGCTTCCGGATCGACCTCCACCGCGTCGATCGAAACCGTTTCCGGGTATGTCGCCGTACGCTGCGCCAGCATCAGGGCGATCACCCCCGTCCCCGTGCCGATGTCCAGTATCCGCCGCTCCGACCCGCAGAGGCCGGCCCATGCCCCCAGCAGCACCCCGTCCGTTCCCACCTTCATGGCCGCCCGCTCCTGCGCCACGGCGAACTGTTTGAAACGGAAAGAGTTGCGTTTGTTTTTTGGAATGTTCGGCCTCGCGCCGTCCCCCCCGGCAGCTTCGCTGCCCGGCGCAGAGGCCGCTGGCGCGGGAACGATGGGATTATGTTTCGAAGGCATATCAGTCGATCCGCGTGATTTTAGCCCCCAAAGCATTGAGCCGCCCGTCGATATTCTGGTACCCCCGGTCGATCTGGTCGATGTTCTGGATGATGCTCTTGCCGTGGGCGCTCATCGCCGCGATCAGCAGCGCCACCCCGGCCCGGATGTCCGATGAAGTCATCGTCGTCCCCCTCAGCCGGATGGCGTGGTCGTGGCCGATCACCGTGGCCCGGTGCGGGTCGCACAGGATGATCTGAGCCCCCATGTCGATCAGCTTGTCCACGAAGAAAAGGCGGCTCTCGAACATTTTCTGGTGGATGAGTACAGACCCCTTCGCCTGCGTGGCCACAACAAGGAACACACTCAAAAGGTCGGGGGTAAGCCCCGGCCACGGCGCGTCGGCGATAGTCATGATCGAGCCGTCGATAAAGCTCTCGATCTCGTAATGATCCTGTTTCGGGATATGGATATCGTCCCCCCGTTGCTCGAAGCGTATTCCCATACGCGCGAATTGTTGCGGAATGATTCCCAGGTCATCATACGACACGTTCTTGATCGTAATCTCGGAGTGGGTCATGGCCGCCATGCCGATAAAGCTGCCCACCTCGATCATGTCCGGCAGCATCGTGTGCTCCGTTCCGCCCAGGGAATCCACCCCTTCGATGGTCAGCCGGTTGGAGGCGATGCCGCTGATATTGGCCCCCATGCGCACCAGCATCCGGCAGAGTTGCTGCAAATAGGGTTCGCACGCGGCATTATATATAGTGGTAGTCCCCTCGGCCAGCACCGCCGCCATCACGATATTCGCCGTCCCCGTCACCGAAGCCTCGTCCAGCAGCATATAGGCACCGTGCAGTTTATGATCCGGCCCCGGGGCCTGTACGGTATAGAATTTTTGGTCGGTGTCGAAATCGAACTCCGCCCCCAATTTCTGGAAGCCGATGAAATGGGTGTCCAGCCTCCGACGTCCGATCTTATCCCCTCCCGGCTTGGGCATGTAGGCGCGGCCGTACCGGGCCAGCAGCGGCCCGGTGATCATTACCGATCCGCGCAGCCGCGAGGCTGCTTTGCGGAATTCGTCGGTTTGCAGGTAGCAGAGGTCCACGTCTTTGGCCTGGAACGAGTAGCTTCCGGGGCCCAAACGTTCGACGGTGACGCCCATGGCCTCCAGCAGGCCGATGAGCTGCATGACGTCGATGATCTCGGGAATATTGTGAATGGTAACTTTTTCGGGGGTCAGCAGGGTGGCGCATATGATCTGGAGCGCTTCGTTCTTGGCCCCCTGGGGGGTGATCTCGCCGCTGAGGGCGCATCCCCCGGTCACTTCGAATGTAGCCATGGTTCGGTTTTTGTTTGCCTAAAGATATAAATAAGGCCCCGAACCTGCAAATAACCCTCCGGTTTTATCTCTACCCCATTTGAGGGTACCGTTCTTTTTCTGAAGAAAAAGAACCAAAAAGACTTTCAAGGATGCTTGCGCATCCTAAATCTATCACAGCCTTAGTTTTGGGGTACGGAAAAGGGGCCGCTCATGTAATTGTTACATCAAGCGGCCCCTTTTTTCGCACCCCAAAGGGTTAAGCCTTTCGGCAGACTAAGGAGTAGCGCAGCTGACTCAAAAGTTTTTGGTGCCGCTTTTTTCAAAAAGCCGCAGTCCCATACGGCTGGTAGTAATAAACCGGACGATTATTTGGAAGGAGTGCGTTTGGTGTACTTTTTCTGTTGGAAGCTACTGGTATTGCCGCCCGGATTGTTATTGCGGTTATTTTTGCCCCGGCCGTTCTGCGAGCGGCCCGGCACCGAGGAAGTGTCGATCCGCGTGTTGTCCAGCGTGTCCGCGTCCAGCACGATCGTGCCGTGCGACATCTGCCGGATGTCAGCGATCACCACCTCGTTGGACGGGAACTCCTTGTTGTATTCGAACGACTTCTGCTTCATGTACTTCGCCACATTGGCCGCCGCCGTATCCCGCTGCTCCCCCTCCGGCTCGGCGGACAACTCCTCGATCATCCGCTTCACGTTGGCCCCGTACTGCTTCTGGGCGATATACCGCTGCGAGTAGGCCACCGGGTGCGGATGCGGCGCGAACATGTCCGGCGTCGGCTTCGGGTACGGCGCATCCACGTCGAGGTCGAAATCGGCGATCATGAACAGGTGGTCCCAGAGCATATGCTGAAATCCCTCGCTGTCCTTCTGGGCCGGGTTCACATTGCCCATCACCGCCACCACCACCTCGGCCTGGCGGTTGCGCAACTCCCTGTCCTCGATGGTTTTCAGGTAGCTGACCATAGTCTGCACATTACGCCCGTACTCGGAGAGCAGGAGTCTCGATTTATCTCGGTTCATAATTGGAATCTTGAATTTGGCACCGGATTTGCGGGAATTTTTGCGAACTTTATTTCCCGGCAAAAATGAAAACAAAGCAAATATAGTGCTAACTTTGGAAACCGGAAAAATTATCGACGCAATATGGCCAAAATTCTTGTTATAGACGACGAGCGGAGCATCCGCAACATTATCGGGGAGCTGTTGGAGATGGAGGGGCACACGGTGAAGACCGCCGAGAACGGCGTGCAGGGTTATGAGATGATCGGCGCCGAGCCGTTCGACCTGGTGATCTCGGACATTAAAATGCCGGAGATGGACGGGATGGAGCTGCTGGACAAGCTGATCGAGACGCATCCGGACACCACGGTGGTGATGATCTCGGGACACGGGAGCATCGACACGGCGGTGGAGTGCATCAAAAAAGGAGCTTTCGACTATATCGAGAAGCCGATCGACATGAACCGCATTCTGGTGACGGTAAAGAACGCGCTGGAGCGGGGATCGCTGGTCAAGGAGACCAAAACGCTTAGGCGCAAGGTGCACAAGGTGGCCGAGATCGTGGGGGAGTCGCCGGCCATCGAGCGGGTCAAGATGCTGATCGACAAGGTGGCGGCAACGGACGCGCGGGTGCTGATCACGGGTTCGAACGGGACGGGTAAGGAGCTGGTGGCGAGATGGCTGCACGAGAAGAGCGACCGGGCGAGCCAGCCGTTCGTGGAGGTGAACTGCGCGGCGATCCCTTCGGAGCTGATCGAGAGCGAGCTGTTCGGCCACGAGAAGGGGGCTTTCACGTCGGCGATCAAACAGCGCAAGGGAAAATTCGAGCAGGCGGACGGCGGGACGATCTTCCTGGACGAAATCGGGGACATGAGCCTGGCGGCGCAGGCGAAGGTGCTGAGGGCTTTGCAGGAACGGAAGATCACGCGGGTGGGATCGGACAAGGATATCGACGTGGATGCGCGGGTGCTGGCGGCGACGAACAAGAACTTGCAGGAGGAGATCGCCAAGGGGACGTTCCGCGAGGATTTGTACCACCGGCTGAGCGTGATCATTATCCATGTGCCGAACCTGGCGGAGAGGCGGGAGGATATTCCGCTGCTGGTGGAGCACTTCATCAAGAATATCTGCGCGGACAAGGGCAAGCCGCTGAGCTCGATCACGCCGGAAGCGGTGGAGGCGCTGTGCGGCATGCCGTGGACGGGAAATATCCGGGAGCTGCACAATGCGGTGGAACGGCTGCTGATCCTGAGCGGCAAGGAGATCTCGCTGGACGATGTCAAACTCAATGTCATGCAGGCCAACGGCTAATCTATTCAATCGTCCGGTTTTATCTCTATCCCGTATGGGACTGCCGCTTTTTGAAAAAAGAGGCCCCATTGGGTCTTTTCGGGTTGTGACGACCCGCTGCGGCGGCGAGCGTAGCGAGCCGCGCAGGCCGGAGCCACCCCCGGCGCAGGCCTGCAACATCGCTTCGCTCGTTTTGGCCTCGCTGGCTCCGGCCCCACCCCGTACTCAACAATATAAGGACTTCGGCAGACTAAAGAGTAGCGCAGCTGACTCAAAAGTTTACCTTCGGTTTCCTCCTCGCCACTCGGCAGTGTTCAAGCAAGTTTGCACTGCATTCGTTGGCAGCGTCGGCTTTGGTGCCGCTTTTTACAACCGAGCAGCGTTCCGAGGCCAGAGGTTGCTTGAGGACTTTGGCTAGGTAGCGCGAGAAAACCGAGTGTAAAAGGGACAGTTTTCTGCGGGTAGTGAGAAAACCGGACGATTAATTACCGGCGGCGGAATTCCGAGAGCGTGATCGCCGTCGCCGTCGCGACATTCAGCGACTCCGACGTCGGCCCCATTCCCCGCGGGAAAGGCGGGATATACAACTTGTGCGACACCAGTCCCGCCACCGACGGAGAAATCCCCTTTCCCTCGTTGCCCATCACAATAATCCCCTCGTCAGGCCGCAGACTGCACCTATATATATCGTCCCCCTCCAGGAACGTCCCGTAGACCGGAATCCCCGCCGCGGAAGCCCCGGAGAGAAGCTCTTCCAAAGGCCCGTAATGCACCCTCACCCGTAAGATCGCCCCCATCGTCGCCTGCACCACCTTCGGGCTCCAGCAGTCCGCCGTTCCCGGCGAACAATAAATGTCCCGCACCCCGAACCAGTCCGCCAGCCGGATGATCGTCCCCACGTTGCCCGGATCCTGCACATCGTCCAGCGCCAGACACAGCCCTTCCGGCACCGTCACCGTTCGGAACGACGGGATCTCCGCCACCGCCAGCACCGGCGTTGGCGTGCGCAGGAACGAAATGCGCGCCATCTCCGCCGCCGACACATTTTCCCCCACCCGATACACCTCCCGCACCCGGAAATCCGAAGCCAGCAATTCGCCCGCCAGCTTTTCGCCCTCCGCAACGAAAAGTCCGAGCGCTGTGCGTCCCGCCTTGTCGCCCAGCGACCGTATCCGTTTTATATCCGCTTTGGTAAGCATCCCCGTAAAG